>VGAH01000013.1 GCA_016870945.1 Actinomycetota bacterium
CCGCCACCTTCGAAACTTGCGTCGCGCGTGCCACTAAACCGCCACCTTCGCAGCCTGCTTCTCGCGCGCTTTCTCATTCGCAATCATTTCGGCGTCGTACGGGTCAGGCACGCCGTAGTCATATGGTCGAGAAGTAACAACCGGCAACACCCTGAAGTTCTCAAGTGGCACAGGTGTTGGCGTTTGCCATTCGAGTGACTTAGAACCCCACGGGTTTGCCGGTGCCTTCTTACCGGCAATCCAAGAACTGATGATCGCACCCATAAAGATCAACATGCCTAAGCCGATTACAAAGGCCCCGATAGTTGACAACCAGTTAGAAATATTGAACAAATCATCGAATTGCAGCACACGCCGTGGCTGCCCTTGCAAGCCAGCTACGAACATCGAACCGAACGTGAGCTGAAAGCCCGCAAACGCAGTCCATAAACCAATCGAGCCTGCGCGCTCGTCCAACATTCGCCCTGTCATCTTCGGGAAGAAATACGCGATGCCACCCATCGCACCGAAGAGCCCAGCACCCATCAACATGTAATGAAAGTGCGCCACTACGAACATCGACCCGTGCATGTATTGGTCAACCGGCACGTCAGAGAGGTAAATGCCGGTGATTCCGCCGATGATCTTGTTAAACACGAGTGCGTAGATCGCCATTACGGGTAGGCGAGTCCAGACGGTGCCGCGCCACATGGTGCCAATCGCAACCAGCACCAAGAACCCAACCGGAATCGATATCAACTCAGTTGAAAGCATGAATGGGTAGTTCGCAGACGGTGCCCAACCCGTCATATACATATGGTGCGCCCAGACCAAACCACTCAACGCCACCACACCAACGATGCCCGCGATCGCGAAGTTAAACGAGAAGAGTGGCTTGCGATAGAACACCGGCATCAACTCGAGCATGATCGCCGTGCTCGGCAACAAAATCACATAGACCTCAGGGTGGCCAAGCAACCAGAACAAATTCTCATAAAGCCAAACACTGCCGCCTTGCAGCGGCACAAAGAACGAGGTGTCGAGGATGCGATCGCTCATCGCGAGTAATTGCGAGTACTGATAGAACGGAAAGGCATAAAGCCCCATGATCGCCGCGCCAAAAACACCGTAAACGAAGATCGGCGTGCGCACCCACGTCATGCCCTTAGCGCGCATTAGCAGAATCGTCACTATTAGGTTGACGCTGGCAACACCAGTTGAGATGGCGAAGATGATGATCGTCATTTGGTAGCCCAACATGCCCGGCGGTGATTGCGCAGCAAGTGGTTGATAGACCGACCATCCGTCTTGCACACCGCCCACAAAAAGCGAGCTGATCAAACAAACCACTGCAATGACGAATAACCAAAGGCTTAGCGCGTTTAATCGCGGGAATGCCATGTCGCGCGCGCCGATCATCATCGGCACGATGAAGTTACCCACCGGGCCCATGACGATCACGATCATCGCAATGATCATCGCGATTCCGTGCGTGCCGATGATCGAGTTATAGATGGACGGGGTGAACACCTCGGCCCACGTGACACCAAGTTCGGTGCGAATCAACATCGCGAGCAAGCCGCCGAAGCCGAGTGTGACCATCGCTGCGACTAGGTATTGAATTCCGACGACTTTGTGATCGGTGGTGTATTTGAAATAGCGCTGCCATCCGAGGTTTTTGCCCGCGAGATATTCGGCGTCGGCGTGAGTTAGTTCGCGGCCGAGTAGCCAGCGCACGGGCGCGTCGAATGCGCCGATGCCAATTGAAAACCCGAGCGCCCAACCGAAGAGGCCTGCAAGGTAGGTGTATTCGGGTGCAAGTGGTGCGAAGGTTGCGTCGGTTGCGCCAGATTTCGTAAGTCGGTTTGCTAAGTAACCGAAACCAAGTGCCATGGCTGAGCCGAGTAAGAGTGCGGTGCCGAGATTTAGGTGACGAAGCAGCCCGCCGGGTTTGCCGTGTTGCGGCGGTTGTGGGACGGGGTTGCCGAACACCCGAGCAACCGCGCCACTACCGCCGCGGCCGCCCCCGTCCTGCTTAAGCCCAGCGCCGCCGCGGTTCGCGCGCGCAGCGTCGGCAGAACCGGTGCGCGAACTGGTGCGCGAGGTCGTGCTGCTGCGGCGAGTAGTTCTAGGCGGGGCAATCGTCATGAGGTCTTTTGCCCGCCCATCTCGCGCACCCACGAATTGAAGTCATCGTTGTCAACCACGCGGATCTTCGTCTGCATATACGCATGATGCAAACCGCACAGCTCAGCACAGCGCACGTTAAACGTGCCAATCTTGTTTGGCGTCACACCAGTTTGAGTGATCGCACCAGGGTTTGCGTCAATCTTTACCCCGAGCTCAACCGCCCAGAAGTTATGAATCACATCTTTCGACGTCACGTTGAAATAAACCGGACGATCAACCGGCAAATACAACTGTGCTGAAGTCACGCGGTCGTGTTCTGGGTATTCGAAAGTCCAAACCCATTGTTGGCCGGTGACATTTACGATGAGCGGTTTCTCGTCATCAGGTTGTTCGTCCGAAGGAATAGTTCCGTAAGCATTTGCCGTGATTTGAGCGAGTTCGACCAAGCCCCAACCCACCAAAAACAGTGCCAACACCGAAGTCGCGCCAACCCATAGCCCCACACCAACACGATTCGTGCGAATGGCCGGGCTTTCAAACTTCGGGCGATCACCTTGTACGTGCTTCCAGCCAAAGAGGCTGTAGAGCAGCACAGCCAACACAAACGCGCAAAGCGGCATTGAAACAATGGTGAAGACTTGAATCGTTTGTTGAATTTCTTCCATTACTTTCGAAGCCGGTGCGCCCGTCATGTTCATCGCATCGGTGACGAGCCAACCGAGTGGCGAGAGTGCGACCCAAAGCACAATAAAAAGAATCATGATCGCGCGCGCATATGGCCGGCGCAACCAATTTCGGACGCGGTGTAACGAGGGTGGGCGGTTCGTCGGCTCTTCTGGTTGGTTAGAGCTAGACGACTTCAAACGTGCCAGCCATCCATCCGCGGGTTTGCATTGGCCCGCCAAACTCTTGGTACAAATCCCCACATGGGAATTCGCAGTTCCATATGTAAGTGCCTGCCTCGCCAGTTATGAAGGTGACACTTATCTGTTGCGGTTGTTCGGCAAAACCGGCCTTGTTCGTCTTGGCATCTGGCGGGTTTTGCGGCAACGGCACGGACAAGAAGAAATATGGCTGGGTTGACTCTGGGTACTGATGCACGGTGAAGGTGTGCGCCATCTGATCTTGCGGGATGCTCTTTACTGATTTGCCGTTCCAACTGATCGTGCCGTCCATCGAGCCGTGCACGCGGGCGAAGAAATCGTTATAAATGGTGCCGCCGCCGTCGTACTGCGTGAAGTTAATCGTCACCACTGAGTTAGCTGGCACTTGAATCGAAGTCGACGGGCCATAGAAGGGCTGTCCACTTAGCCAATTGGCTTGAATCGCGTTCGCAGTTTTTGGCGCCGGCACATCTTTCGAGCTGTTCGGGTAGACCGAGAGATCTAGCACTGCGTGTGGCAACTCACCCTTTGGTGTTTGCATGGTGCCATTTGGCTTAGCAACGATTACGGCTGGTTCTTCGCTCGCAACAAATGCGACGTAGCCGACCCCGACCACGATGCCGACGCCGACGATTACCGAGACCAGCGTGATGAGCGCGCGCTTCAAAATTTGTCTCTCATGTTTGGTGGGTCACACGCTAACCTGTTGAAATGGTGCTGATCCCAGCGGACACCGCCCTCTGGCAGCTCGACCTCTTTTTGCTGGTAAATCTCGGGGCAATCGCCACCATATATATGTGGTGTTCACGCAGGGTTCGCGCGCTGGCCACCGGCCAATGGCCGTGGCCGCGCACCCTCTCGTTTGTCGCCGGCATCGGCTTGCTGGCCTTCGCCTACGTGGGGCCGTTCGGGGCGTGGGCCCACATCATGTTCTGGCCACACATGGCCCAACACCTAGTCGTGATGATGTTGGCTGCGCCATTCATTGTGCTCGGCCAACCCGTCCGCCTTGCATATCTAAATCTCGATGAGCGCGGGCGCGAGCGTTTACTAAGTGCGCTGCGAAGCCCCGTCATGACGTTTTTGACTCGGCCTGCAGTCGGTTGGGTCTTGTTCGCGTCGGTTTTGTTGGGGGCTCACTTGTCGTACGTGATGAATGCGGCAGTGCGAAGTCACGACCTGATGGAGTTCGTGATGCGGCCGCTCTTTTTGTTTGCGGCGTTGATTTTCTACTACCCGTTGTTGGGTGATGATTTGATAGGGCGGCGTCCGAAGCGAAGTGTTGCGGTGGTTTCGCTGGGGTTGATGATGATCCCTGAGACTGTTTTGGGCATCGTGGTGCATTTGAGTCCGGTGGTTTTGTATGCGCCGTATCAAGTTACGGCAGAGTTATTTGGATTTGATGCGCTGGTTGATCAAAAGTTTGCCGGTGCGTTGATGTGGGCTATTGCGATGGTGCTTGATGGCATCTGGATGATGGTCGCGGCACTCGAATGGTGGCGCGAACAAGAACGGATCTCACCCGACTAACCCCACCCCCGCGACGCCGCAGCCCCGACTAACCCAACCCCCGCGGCGGCCCAACCCCCGTCCGTGACCTAACTCACGGGAACTAATAGCCACCAAAAGCAGTCATATAGGCGGTGGCGCTAGTCAACGCACGCCTGCGCGCGGGTTGGCAATGTTCGAAATCTCTCTGCCGACCGATCGTGATGTGGTGGCAATGCGTAATCGACTCGAAGCCGCAGGCATCGCCACCGAACCGGCAGCCAACGGTTCGCCCGAACCCGCCACCGGCGCGCAGGTGTTCACCTTTTTTGACCCGTGGCTAAATCGCATTCGCGTCGCTGCCCCATAAGCCAAAGCAGCCGGACGAGAAACTTGCAAGTTCCTTACTTGTTAGCCTCGGCATCAACCGCTTAGGCGACGTCGGCTAACCCGACGACCAACGGAGGCGCCCGTGACAGTTGATAGAGCAGGCGTGAGAGACGTGGCGCTTTTGGCCGGGGTCTCACTTGGCACGGTCTCAAACGTGATTAACCGCCCAGAAAGTGTTAGCGAAGCGACGCGAACGAAAGTTCTGCAGGCGATGGAAGAGCTCAATTTCGTGTGGCCATCAAAACGCACCAAAAAAATTCGTGAAGAAAACAAAATTCTTGGGGTTCTCGTCCCAGATTTGACCAACCCCTTCTACGGCACGCTGGCTGGCAGCTTCGATGAGACTGCAAACAGATTCGGTTTCAAGACAGTTGTTTGCAGCACCAACTCATCTGTAGATAGTGAAGAGAAAAACCTCGAGATGCTGCAATCGCTGGGTGCAGCCGGGGTTTGTTTCACCCCAATATGTGCTGGCTCGAAATCGGTCCAGAAGTTTGGCCGCACGGTCTCTGATGGCACCCCTGGGGTTTTCGTCGATTACCGAGATTCTGAATTGGAGTGCCCTTCAATCACGGTCAATGACGAACTCGGCGGCTACCTCGCAATGAACCATCTATTAGAGCTAGGCCATCGCCAAATCATGTGGGTGACTGGCTCGTCGCTGATGCAACAGATCGTCGCGCGCGAGGCCGGCTTGAGGCAAGCGGTAGTCGAATTTGATTTGCAAGCCAGCATCGAGCGAGTCGAAGTGCCATACATCGACTCAACTGAGGTGGTCTTCTCGACTGCCGGCAACATGGTCTTGCAGAATCTTGAGAAGCGAATTGGCGAGCCTTGGCCGACGGCGGTCGTTTGCGTCAATGACCTGGTGGCGTTGAGCCTTGAGATGTCATTGGCAAACGCCGGGGTTCGCGTGCCAGAAGAGATCTCTCTAGTCGGTTTTGATGACAGTCACTTTGCTGCTGCCTCAATGGTGCCGTTAACTTCAGTGCATCTGCCCACGCAACGCATGGGCGCTCGATCAGCTGAAGTCTTGATAGAACAGATAACTCGAGGCACGCAAGCCCTTGGCGAGCACGTTGTGTTCGACCCAAGCCTGACAGTCAGAAAATCGACCATGTTTGCCGCGAACTCCACGCCGAGGCAAAATGGTGTCGACCTGATTGACCCAGCTCGACAACCAAATGTCGTTACACGCCTAGGGGAATGGTCGGCGTCTTATTCAGCTTCAAAGGGGCGCCTGGTGTGACGAGGTAGCCATCCTCGTAGCGCATACCGCCCCACTCAGCAAAGAACATTGGCACATCCACTGAGATCACCATGTTCTCTTCCAGAACTAGATCCGAATCTGACGTGAGAATCGGCGGCTCAAATTCGGCTGTGCCAACCGAGTGATTACCTGAATAAACGCAGTGCTCCAAAAGACCTTCTCGTTTGTAGACGTCAAGGCCTGCTTCTACTACGTCTCTTGCCACTGCACCAGCACGTAGCTTCTCGACGATTGCGTCGTAGGCGTCCACCGATGTCTTGGCCGCGTGAACCATCTCTGGGGTTGGCTCACCACTGACGATGTACGGCCGCCCGATTGCAGCGTGATAACCCTCATAGCGCGGTGCAATCGTCAGCACGACTAAGTCATTTGGCTCGAGCTCACGAAAGTAGGCCCGAGTCAAAATCGTACGGGTGTGTTTGGCACCTGACCCGACGATGGTGTCGATGCCCGTCCCTTCTGAGCCAAGCGTGCGCATCGCGTATTCGATCTCGGCAGCAATCTCGCGCTCAGTGACACCAGGTGCAATGGCAGCAACGCCTGCTGCCAACCCGGCTTCGGCTAATACATACGCGTACTTGATCACTTCAATCTCAGCAGGTGACTTAATTGACTTGATCTCATACCAACGCTTGTCAAAAGGCACTATTGCGGCCGCCGGCACTACGCCCTCCCATGCCTTGATCAGCCACTCTGGCATCCAAATGCGTTCGATCACCCCTACTTTGCGAATCTTGTGACCGAGTTGCCCCTCGACTCTCTCGACGAACTTGGCAAATGGCACCGGAGTTGAATACGGGTATTCCTCATCGGGGTTACAAAACTCATTTATGGCGATCACATCACCTAGGCGTGAATTGTTGGCTAGAAACGCTTCCATCTCGGCGCCGGTGGCTGCTTGAGGTGTGCCCTCAGCCGGTATGGCAAGACAGACCGCCTCGAAGTGTGGGGCGTAGTCGATGATCCAGCGAGTGTTTTGCTGGCCAAAGGCGGCTCGATCGTCACCATATACAACCACCACGTCAAGCCCCTCTTCTGCCATCGCTTGCTGCACCTTGGCAAGGCGCTCTTTGAATTCCTCGGTAGGAATCGTTGGCCTGTTCGATGACATGTTCGTCACCCTTCTTTCTGTCTGTTATCGAGGTACGAGCGCTAGTGCTCGGACCGGAGAGCCTGAACCCTTGTGAATCGGCAAAGGGAAAGCCATGAAGTAGCTGCGCGGTGGCAGCTCGTCAAGGTTTGCGAGGTTTTCCATGATCAGCACACCGTTGATGAGCAACACATCATGCGCCGGTATGTCAGGGCTAGTCGATGTATCAAGCCCTAAACAGTCTGTGCCCACTGCCTTTACTTGCTTGCCCAGCAGGTATTGCGCAGCTGACCGATCTAGCCCGGGCCAACCGGCAACGTATTCCAAACCAGCCTCGCCAAGTGTCCACTTTTTGTGCCAACCGAAATTAATCAGGACGACAGAGCCAGGCGCTATCGGCCCAAATTGGTCTTCCCACTTTTTGATATCTGCTTCGCTCAGAGTTTCCTCGGCAGCTAGATCTGCTTTAATACAGTAACAAGGCCCGAGCAATGAGTCGATCGAGACGTTGTGAATGCCGTGGGCTTCAGGGTCGACCTTCGATGAATCCAAGATCAGGTGCAACGGGGCATCTACGTGGGTGCCGTTGTGTTCGTGCATCAGCAAAACGTTCATAGTTGCTGGGTCGTTGATCGAAGACCACGGTAGGTGAAAGAAGGCTGAGTGAGTTGGGAAATGTGGAATGCCTGGCTGAAGTCGATGACTTAGATCGACCATGCGGTAGTTGGTGAAGACCTCAGCGATGGCGGCGAGGTCAGCTTCCTCGAGCGATTCAGACATAAGTGACTACCCCCGGCAGGTGAGAGGGAAAATTCTGCCGGGGGTAATCAGTGTCCTTACTTGTTGGCCGCTACAGTCTTTAGGCCGTAGTTCAGATCTTCAAGCGGGACAGCGAAGTCAGCCGAGATTTTGTCCTCGGTTTGCAGGTTCTCGACAACAGTCTGGAACCTGTCTTTCCAGTAGAACTGGCCACCGGGGGTTTCGACCTTCTCTTCGTACCATGCAGTTCCATTCGGGAAGAACTCCATGATGTTCCAGACACCCTTGAGATCCTCAGGCGGCACGGTTGTTCCGCCCTCTTCGAGACACTTCGAGATGATCTGGAATGTCTCATCAGGGTTCTTCTCGATGTAATCCAGCGTCTTCAAGATGACACCTTGAATGGCTGCAGCGACCTCTGGGTTGGCGTCAACCCATGAGCGCTTGGCACCGAAACCAGCGTGAGCGATGGTTGACGGCAACGCGCGCTGGTCGATGAGGGTTGCGTAACCCTCTCGCTGAACTGCCAAACGCTGGGGTATACCCGAGATCTGGGCATCAATTGAGCCAGAAATCAGTGCGGGTGGTAACTCTTCCTGAGCCAAGTCGACGATCTGGAAGTCCTTCACGTCAAGGCCAGCAAACGACGCGAGCTCGACGAAAGTCGCATACTCGGCACCACCAGAGCTAACGCCAACCTTCTTGCCTTTGGCTTGCTCAAGGGTGAGCTTGGTTGCTTCTTTAGCGTCGTTCGTCTCAGCAAAGAAGTCGTCGTATGACTTCCAGTCGAAGCGATTCGGGTCGTACATCATGCCGCCACCGCCGAAGTAGAACAGCGGGAAGGCCAGAGTGGTGTCAACACCTGAGTCGTTCTGCTGAATGACGTCAGCGTCTGACGTCGTCCACATCTCGACCTGGTCACCGACACCTAGTTCGTTGGCTCCTGGCCAGTCAGTTCGTTGAATGTCAAGTGTGATACCGGCTTCGTCATAGAAACCCTTTTCGATTCCGACATAGACGGAACAAACGTCTTGGAACGAACTAAGGGCCATCCTGACTGTGGTTGGCTCGACTACAGCTTCGGTGGTCTCAACTTCTTCGACTGTCTCAGTTGAGGCCGTGTCACTGCTACCGCAACCAGCTACTGCAACCACTAATGCACTAACGGCAGACATCACCGCCAAACGCATCAGTCGTCCTCTTTCACTTTCGCCTTGAGGATTTAATTTCAACATAGTTGCTCTGCTCCTTGCATCGCCATGTTCGGTGCGGGCGCACCAACGAACAAGTCTGTAGGGCACGGTGTTAGGCGTCAACGAAAATTTGGGGAGTTATAGAATTGTGACGTTACCCCTCATTCAGCCTTGAACGTTCAATCTCGGACGTAAACGTTCACGTTTCTCTGAGACTTTTGAAGAGTGATGGGTAGTGAAAAAGTCAATCGCCATTGCGCGATTTGGCAATGCCTGCGTAACATCACTTCAATGAACACCAAGTTGGCCGTCGTGGGCAAATTGATCGACGGAGTCAGCGACCAAGTGCAAGAAGAGATGACTTTGATCATCGAAGGTGAGCACATCACTAGCGTCGAACCAACCAAGCCAGAGTCGATTGCATTTATGAAAGCCGATGGCACAGAAGTCGTCGATTTAACGGCCTACACCGTCATGCCAGGCATAGTCGACGCGCACATGCATTTTTTTGGCGTGCCCAGCCACAAGCTTTATTTGATTCCGACTGAAAACGAGGCCTACCGAGTTCTGCGCGCTACTAGTGAAGCAAATGCGATGTTGCGCGCAGGCATTACCGCTGCGCGGTGTCTTGGGTCTTCGGTTTCACCATCACTTAGGCGTGCGATCAACGAGGGTCTAGTGCCGGGGCCACGTCTGGTCGTGTCTGGCGAATTTATCTGCTCATCTAATGGCACTTGGGATCACCTTTATCTACCGCTGCCGTGGATGCGCGAGTTGGGCATGTTGGCAGACGGCGCAGAAGAAGTCAGGCAGAAAGTTCGCGAGCGGCTTCGTCAGGGCGCAAACGTAATCAAAGTGGGGCTAAGCCAAGCCGGTGTTGGCGACCGCTACCACCCGTGGGGTGAAGACCCGTATCAGAACGTGCCTGCTTACAGCCTCGAAGAAGTAATGGCTCTTACCGAAGAGGCACACTCAAACAGAGTCAGGGTGAGCGCGCATTGCATCAGCGATTGGTCGGTGCGTAGTGCACTCGAAGCACAGGTCGATGTGATCGAACATGGCTACCCAATTAGCGAACAAACACGAGAGCGGGTCGTCGAAAGCGGCACGATTGTCACCACCACTGCTTCACAAATTCTTTATCACAAACAAGCAGCGCACGAGTATCAATATGCCAATTACGAAATCGAGTTATTCGACCGGCACCTAGGCATCATGCGCGAGAACTTCGAAGCGGGCTTGGCAGCTGGGGTGAAATACGCGCTGGGCACAGACTTAGTTGGTCGCCCCACTCACCCGCAAGACGAAGCGGCCAAAGAATTTGAAATCGTCGTCGATTGGGGCATGACTCCGATGCAAGCGATCAAAGCGGGCACTGCCATGAGTGCTGACGCGTTGGGCATGGCTGATGAAATCGGCACTCTCGAACCAGGCAAGTTTGCTGATTTAGTCGCAATGAAAGATGACCCCCTAAGTGACATCACGGCCCTGCAAAGAATCGATTTCGTCATGAAAGGCGGCGAGGTGATTCGCCACAGCGACGAAGAAGTTCTAAACCGCGAGGAGGCTAGGTGGTAAGAAGCGCAAACGGCAGCGCAGCCGACAGCACTCGCCCCAGAGTGCAGCTAAAAGACGCGACCGTGCGTTTCAAGACCCAAAGTGGCGAGATCACCGCGTTGCATGAGGTCAACCTCGAGATACTTGAAAATGAGTTCATCTGCTTGATGGGCCCATCGGGTTGCGGCAAGACCACCGCACTAAATGTCATTGCGGGGTTTCAAGCCCTCACCTCAGGCCAGGCGCTACTTGATGGCAACCCCATCGAAGGTGCTGACGCGAGCCGTGCTGTCGTATTTCAATCTGACGCGGTGTTCCCTTGGATGACAGTGGCACAAAACGTCGCCTTCGGGCCGACCAGCCAAAATCGTCCAAAGCAAGAAATCGATCGCTTGGTCAAAGAGTTCTTAAGCCTTACTGATATGCAGGGATTTGCAGACTCTTGGCCGATGCAACTTTCAGGTGGTATGCGTAAAAGAGTTGACATAGCGCGTGCTTATGCGTCACAACCCGAGGTGTTGTTGATGGACGAGCCCTTTGGCAATCTCGACTTCATTCTCAAAGAGACATTGCAGGGTAGTTTGCGCGACCTTTGGGCCAACGTGGGCGGCACCATCGTCTTCGTCACTCACGACATCGAGGAGGCGATCTTTCTTGGTGATCGAATCGTGGTGATGACGCCTCGTCCGGGCAAGATCGCCAAGATCATTCCGATTGACTTCGGCAAGGTCAGGGCCGATGACATTCGCACTTCACCAGAGTTCATTGCGATTCGCCGAGGAATTAGAGAACTCATGACCGAGACGGGGGCCCTAGCTTGAGCACACAACTAAAAGAGACGAACACCCAAAGAGCAGAATCCAAAGTGAAGAGCAAGGCCTCGAACGAAGAGGGCGGCAGCTATGTGAAATACCTAGGTATCGCCTCGGTAATCACCGTGTTTGCCTTCTGGGTGGTCGCATCTGAAGACGGTTTGGGGTGGTTCCCCCGCATCAAGTTCCCACCACCGACTGAGGTGTTTACCGCGATCACGGTTTTGCAAGAGAAGCTCTTGGTTGACGCCGGGGTAACTGTTGGTCGAGTCATCTTCGGGATGGTCGTTGGCACCGCCCTTGGGCTGGGCGTGGGCCTGTTGATGAGCTTCTCAAAGCCGATCATGGCCTTCTTAAACCCGATCATCGAGAGCATGCGGCCTGTGCCGGTCATTGCGATGATCCCGTTCTTTTTGATGTGGCTAGGCATCGCCGAAAGTGGCAAGTTGCTCTTGGTCACTTTAGGTGTGTTCACGATCATCGTGGTTAGCACGATTGAGGCGATCAGAAATGTGCCGCGCATCTATGTGAATGCAGCTAAGACGCTAGGTGCCACCAAACGGGTGATTCACTGGCGAATCTTGTTGCCAGCTATCACACCGGCGATGATCGGCCCACTACGTGTCGCTATGGCTTTGACGTTCACGTTGGTGGTGGCTGCCGAATTCATGGGTGCCCAAGCAGGCATCGGCTATCGAATTCTTGAGGCCAGGCGTCTTTTTAACCCCCAGGTCATCTTTTTGGGCATAGTCGAGTTAGGCATTCTGGCGTCTTTGTTCGACTACTTCTTGCGCAAGATCATGGGCTACATAACTCGCTGGTCAGGTCGCACCAAATGACCTCACTGCCCGCCAAACTCACGGCGTGTGAGTTGCCCGACTTCGGCACCAAAGACACCGATGTCACTTTGCCTGTCGAGATTTATGCCAATCGGTTAGCAGCGTTGCGTGAGCGCATGGCTAAAGAATCAGTCGACCAAACCGTGATTTACGGCGATCGTGAACACAATGCCAACCTGCAGTGGTTGACCGGTTTTGACCCGCGTTTCGAAGAAGCCGTCGCTGTGGTTAGCCTCAGCGGACGAGTGACTTTGGTAGTGGGCAATGAATGCAAGTACTACGCAACATCATCGCCGGCTGATGTCGAGATTGTTTGGTTTCCCGAATTTAGTTTGGTTGGCCAGCCAAGAGGTTTACCAAACGGTGATCTAGTCGCGATTTTGCAAGCTGCTGGGTTAAAGAGCGGGCAAAAGGTTGGCGTCGCAGCTTGGAAGTATCACCTAGGCCAAGATGGTTCGGTAACTCGCGACTGGTTTGATCTGCCTGCCTTCATATTGCGTGATATTCAAGGTATAGCTGGGGAAAGCAACGTGACAAACGTCGCTGACTGGTTCATGGCGGCTGACTCAGGGTTCCGAGCGATCTGCGAGCTTGAGCAGATGGCTGTCTTTGAAGCAGCCGCCACGCGAAGTTCAGATAATTTTTGCCAAGTTCTGTTCGGTCTACATGAAGGCATGAACGAGCGTGACTTGGTTCGCCGGCTGCAGTTTGATGGGGATGTCCTGACGTGTCACGCGATGATGTCTTCAGGTGAGCGCACAGTTTTTGGCTTGGCTAGCCCGAGCTTTCGATCGATATCAGTCGGTGAACCGGTCGTGATGGTCTATGGAGTGCAAGGTGCGTTGACTTGTCGCGCAGGGGTATGGGCACGTAGCTCTGATGAACTGCCAAACAGCTACTCCGACTATGTAGATGTGGTAGTTAAGCCCTATTTTAAAACGGTTGTCAAGTGGTATTCGGCGATGCGTGTGGGCCAAACGGGTGGGGCGCTTTGGCAAATCGCAGTCGATGGGCTGCCCACGCCGTTTTTCAACCGAGAGCTAAACCCGGGCCACCTGATTCATTACGAAGAGTGGATGAACTCGCAGGTGCACCCTGGTAGCACCGATCAGATGCTCTCGGGCATGTGTATTCAAGTCGACATAATCCCTAACCCGTCCAAGCCCTACCCGACGACCAATATCGAAGATGGCATCGGCTTGGCAGATGAGGGCCTGCGCAAGGCATTCGCAGCGAAGTACCCAGCAGCTTGGGATCGCATCACAAAGCGACGCGAATTCATGATTCAGATTTTGGGCATCGAGCTACATGCTGATGTGCTGCCGTTTAGCAACATTCCTGCTTACTTGCCGCCCTACTGGCTTGACCCGCGTCAAGCCATGTCGTTTGGTGCGTAGCTGGCTCTTAGAGCTCTTTGCCCAGCCACTTAAGGCTGCGTGAGAGCAGGGTCTTGTATGTAGCTGATTGAATGAATGGCATTGGGCACCAATGAGGGCCGATATCGCTTGACCAGATGAGCGTGCGCCCTGCCTGAAACTCACCGCAGGCAAGCAGCGGGTCACCACCGATGGTCATTAGCTGTGTTGCATTGTCTTTCAGCGTCGATTGGTTGTGGCCAAGTAAGTCGGGGGTTAAGTCGGGCAGACCTTTAGTTATCGGGTGGTCAGATTCGACCACTTTGCCCACTTGGCCTTCTGGTGTCTCGATTCGGTCGTCATAGCGTGAGAAATTAACTGGCAATACGTCTTCGACGGCACTACCTGCATAGTGGCCGAGCGCATTGATGCCTTGAAAAGAAAGGTAACCACCGGCCATCATCAAGCCGCCGCCGTTGCTGACCCATTGCTTTAGTAGCTCGAGTCGGTTTGGTTGGGCTTGGCCCTCTAGCCAGGTGGCATTCGGTAGTAGCAAGCTGTTTGCACCGATATCAGAGATTAAAACGACCGAATATTGGCTTAGCTCTTTTAACGTGCGAGGCATTTTGTCTGGTACATCGTGTGCGGCTAGTTGGTCGACTTCTAGTCCTTCGGCTTGCATCGCGGCAAGAAAGTGTGTGGCACCATTGTGAAAAGTTGTGCTTGAAAAGGCGTCAAAACCTTTGACGTGGGTTGCGTGGCTGATCCAAGTCTCGCCAACTAACAGGACGCGCAAGGTTCTACCTACTTTCGATGCAAGAGTGATGTTGTTATGCAAACTTTACAACAGTAACTTTTGTGTTATGTGACGTCGAGGTTGAACCGTTCACCACTTATGTTGAACGTTCAAATAAGATTGCGGTTTGATGTGACGACCTATTTAGGTTGAGAGGCGGGTGGTGTGTGTGAGTGCAGCGAAACCGGCGGCAGCGAAACCGGCGGCGGCGCAAGCACGAAAGCTAAAGGCCGAAGGGGTGGTGCTCACCCGCTAGAGGGGGATTCGCATTTGGCGAACTCGCTCGTGGCCTAGAGCCGTAAGTTGACGCGGGCCAATCGGTCGGATATCGCTGAGAGCCTGGCCAGTGAGCGCGAGTAGTCAGCCCACGCACGAAGTGCTTCGCCAAGAGATAGCCGTGAGGCAGCAAATTTGTTCGCGTCATCAAAGCTGATGTCACCGCGTGCGGTAAGTGTTGCGGCGGTTGCTGCGGCGCGTGCCGTGGCGGCCGCGACTTGTTTGCGTGGGGCGGCGGCGCGGGCTAGGGCGGCCGCGCGGTCGACTTGGCGTTGTAAGGCGGTTAAGTCGGCAAGTGCCGTGGTGGTTTGGTTTCGCAAGTTGGTTTGTTCGTCGGGCGGAAACCGCTCGAGATATTTGGCCAAGTAGGCGTCGCGTTGTTTGGCGTTGTCGGTGCGGTATTGCTCAAGATCTTTCTTGATTGACGTTAGTTCGCGCGTGATTGATTTCGGGACGGGGTCACTCGCGGTTTGAGCGAAAGCGGGGGCCGCGACGCCGGTGGCCAGCACGAACGCCCCAACCATTGCCCCCACCCGCCACGCCTTCATCACGTTCAAAGCCTACCTTTGACAACTTTAATTTTGTCGTGCAAAATTAGCACGTGACAGTAAAGCAAAAACGCAAAGGCAGTCAGCGGGTGTGGGTGACGCGCTCGGGGCGCCGGATTACTGAGGCAAACGCTGCAAAACTTGCACGCGAGTTTGAGTCGTCGTCGACCGAGATTGATGCGCGCACGATGGTGTTCCCTAGAAAAGTTGGGCGACCGTCGTTGGGGGGCAAAAACGGGACATCACCGCAAATCACATTTCGTCTCGACACCAAATCGCGAAGAGCTGCAGAGAAGTTGGCTGCACGCGAGGGCGTGACAGTTTCTGCACTCGCACGTAAAGCGTTGCTGGCCAAGATTGCACGGGCAAAGTGAAGTTAGGACGGGGTGTGCGGAGGCTGCAGGCGTATTAGTTAAGGCTCGACCCAACGGCAAACTGCAAGTGCTCGGCCGCTCACCCGCGCCTAACGTCTAGCCGAGACGAGTTCATTCCAGGGACTGCTTGCTGGCCTCGCGGTGCTTGTCTGTGATGGTGGCCGCCCACCTAAACATTGGCGGCGCTGGGGTCGTTTAGCCTTGCGATTATGCGGCCAATTGGTTACGAGGCGGGGTACTAGCTAAGTGGAGTTCGAGCTGAGCGCACGAGCACGTGAATACATCGCATGCATGCAAGATTTCATGCGCAATCACGTTTACCCAGCCGAACCGGTTTATGCAGCCCAGCGTGCGGCCCTCATTTCACAAGGCGCACCAAACCAATTACCTGAAATTGTCGAAGACTTAAAACGCGTCGCCCGCGCGCAGGGCTTATGGAATCTATTTTTGCCGGGCGCGAAAGACCCTGTCCATCAATTAGACGTTCTTGATTATGCGCCGATTGCCGAGCTCTCAGGGCGTTCGTATGAAATCGCGCCAGAGGCGATCAATTGCTCGGCCCCTGACACCGGCAACATGGAATTACTCGAGATGTTCGGCACGCCTGCGCAGAAGTCGCGATGGCTCGAGCCTTTGTTAAATGGCGAGACTCGTTCGGCGTTTGCGATGACTGAGCCCGATGTTGCCTCAAGTGATGCGACCAACATTTCGACGCGAATCGAGCGCGATGGTGATGAGTACGTAATCAACGGCCGCAAATGGTGGACGACGGGTGTGCTCGACCCGCGTTGCGAAGTTCTAATCGTGATGGGTAAGACCGATGCGGGGGCTGAGGTGCATAAGCAGCAGTCCATGGTGTTGGTGCCGATGGGTACACCTGGGCTAAAGGTCGTGCGT
>VGAH01000014.1 GCA_016870945.1 Actinomycetota bacterium
CCTGGAATCCAGGGGCTAAAGAGCTTGGCCAACTTGCTCGCATTGCTTAAGTCACCAGCGAGTGCTTTATCTGCACCTGGGTACTGGATCTTTACCGCAACGGGTGCACCTGTGTGCCAAATAGCTTTGTGAACTTGACCTATAGAGGCAGCCGCTGAGGGCAAGTCATCGAACTCGATGAAGTCAGCTCGCCAGTCGGGGCCTAACTCGTATGCCAACACCGCGTGCACCCGCTCGACGGGTAGTGGCGGGGCAGCTTCTTGCAACTTCGTCAAAGTTGCTCGATAAGGCTTGGCGATCTCTTCAGGAAGGGCCGCCTCTAACACTGAAAGCGCCTGCCCGACTTTCATCGCGCCACCTTTTAGCTCGCCCAAAACCTTAAACATTTGATCGGCGGTGCGCGATTGAAACTCAGCAATGACCATCTCGGCAGATTGGCCACCAACTCGTTTGCCGAGCCCTATGGCTGCGCGGCCCGCGAAACTTAAGGGCAGAGCGGCAAGTTTTAGGCCACGGGTAAACGCGTCGCTGGGTAAGTCAGACACCCCACCATTTTGTCGGTGCTTTCTAGCCGGTGCACCCGCAGTCTGGTTCGAGATCGAATGTGACTTGTCGCATGTTTGGCCCAGGGCAGCGCAACAACAATCGTTGCCCTATCAAGGGGTTCGAGCTAGCGAGCCTGCCTTCGCCAGACAAAGCCGCAGAAACCGACATCACTGCCATGCTCGCAGCCCATGCAATCACTGCTGGGTCTACCAACCCGTCTGTTGCACCGTTGGGCTTACTTGATACCTGAGTCACGATGCCCGGCCAATACGGGTCATTTCGAGAGTTTGATATTTCCACGCATCTGGCGCAAGGGCTTTGGCCAGGTAATACCAGTGGCCCGATGTTCGCGCTTACCCCCGCAGATTCCAACATTAAATATGGTGTCGAGTGGGCGTGCACGCGATCTCGTTCAGATTTTTGGGGCCAACTAGAAAAAATCTCGAAATTCGGTTCTGCTAATCCACGCGGACGGGTGACTTTGCAATTTAGCTCCGTCAGCATTTCACGGGTAGCAAGAATTACCGGCTCACCGATTCTCGACCAGCTTGGCCCGAGCCCTACGTATGTCTGTGGCATCAACTTGTATCGCAGATGATCTGGTGTGTCTATGACGACTCGACCCACCCCGATCAAAGCCAATAGATGCGCTGTGGCAAGTGCAAGCGGGTCAGCCCCATTTACGGCGACATATGCGTTCTTGCGCGCCTGGGTTTCTAAGAAGCCTGAGTCAGGCGTTGGCCGAAGCAGATCTTGGGTGTTGGTTTGCCAAAGAAGTCTTTCACGAAACTCTTTGTGCAAATATGGGTCACCTTCTTGGCCATCGGCGTCAACTAATGCATGAACAGCGTTAAGGGCCTGAAGTACCTCTTCAAATTTCGGTTCGTGCGGTGATTCGATGGAGTGATCTTTTTCAAATCGAGCACGAATTTCATCAAGAGTTCTGACCCCGTCCATTGAATTGATGTTTGAGAGGGTTCGCGAAGTCGCATTTTGTATAAGCACTGCCGGATCTGGTGAGAGGCCGATTTGCAACGTAGTTGCGTTACGCCATGAAATGGCCACGTGAGGGTGAAGTTTTGGTCGCATCGAGGGCGATGGTGGCCTGAAAGCTCAAGGTGCATCCCACGAAATCCACAGCGTGAGAAATCACCAGAGTTAGAAACAAAAAAAGGAGCCGTCGGGGCGCATGACCAGCTACGCGCCTTCCCCTCGCGCGCAGCGACCCGTTATCCCAACGGCTCCAGTAGCCAGAACGTATGACTCTTGGTTAGGCGAGGTCAAGTCTCAAAACAAGAGTTGTCCTGGAGTGTTGCCTATTTTTTGGCGCGCAGGCCTAGTGTTTCGGGTAGTTATTTGTTACGGGTGTGACGCAATTACTTTCGAATTGTTATTGCGACTGGATGTAATTGTTTGGGTCGCCGAGATCTTCGGTGTTTGGCAGCAGATCCGGGTGCACCCAGCGTGAATCGCGTTGCGCGGCGCCGCCTTTTTCAAAGACCAAAGACCAGTACTGATTTGCTTGCCTTAAGCGTGCGGCCTTTAGTTGAAGGCCCATCAAAGTCATGAATGTCTTTTCGGCGGGGCCACCAGCGGCTCTTCTGCGCCGCACCGTCTCACTCAGGGCTGGGGCACTTGGTAGTCGCTCACTCGTTGCTTGGGTCACGACTTGTTCGACCCAGCCTTCGATCAGGGCCAACATGGTCTCGAGGCGATTCAAAGCTGGCGTGTCTTTTTTCGGTGCCATCTCGTTCATCAAGCCGCTGCCGAGCATCTCTTGCATGCTCTGCATGTCGCCCCCGGGGCCGAGCTCGACCGACTGAACGATTTCTCGCAGCCTGTCCATGTCGATGCCGATGGTGCGTGAGTACTCGACGATCGAAGTCTTGAACTGACTCGCTAGCCACGGGGCGGCAGCGAATAGTCGCTGGTGTGCTGCCTCGCGTAACGCGATGAAAATTAGCGCGTCGGCCCCTGCGTCGCCAAGCTGGCTACCGAATTTGTCTATGGCAGGTAGCACTAATGCAGGGGTGTGGCCTTGTGTTAGCGGTACACCTATGTCACTAGAGCACAGAACTTCACTGGCCACACTCGCAAGACCATTACCTACTTGCATGCCAAACATTGCAGCTGAAAGTGGTTTCATCATCGAGGCAAACGGTGCGAAGCTCTGACTTACTTTTTCGCGATCACCCTCGGGGTCATCACCTGCAATCTCTGCGATGCGCGGCAAGATCTCACCTAAGGTTTCGCCGGCTCGAGCAGCAATTGGGTTAACCAACTCGCGCCATTCATCGATGGTGCCTTCGACCCAGTCACTCGCAGTCCAGACATCAACCCCGGCGCTATGAGCAGGCAATGTGGTTGCTTCTGAAAGCCAAAGTTGTGCAGTCGCCATTGCGCTTTCTGCGCGAGCCGAATCTGCTGGCGTTAGTGGCTGGGTGTCTGATTTATTCAGCGCCCGCTGAGCAACTTGTACCGCACCCGTCCAATTGATTGGTTCGTTCGCAGGGGTGGCAAGAAGTGAACCTAGGTCTTGCAGCATTTGCGCCAAGTTCTGTTGATCAAAACCCTCTGCGCCAGCCACGACACCACGTTAATCTGGGGTAAACAAGTTGGCAGTTGCCAATGAAGAAGTGAGCAATTTGGGGGGTTTGGGTTTGTCCGCGTTGGTTTGGTGGCTGATTCCAATCGGTGCGGTTAGTTTGACGTTGCTTTGGTTCGCGTGGAAGTACCGACCACGCAAGACACCTCAACCTGACGAGGGCATCAAGCGACGCGAGCTCATGCGAGAAGCCATGAAGCGCTCTATGCCGAGCCAGCCCGATAGCTAGTCCGTCGCGCAAACCTGTTAGGTCGTTGCGCAAGGTTTTAGCCAGGGGCAGATTCTTGGCCGACCGACGCTACCTCGTCGCAGTTTTTGGCGCACTGCTGATTGTTGGGCTATTGGTGCTTCCTGTTCCGTATGTGAAACAAAGCCCAGGGCCAATCTTTAACACGATTGGCACCTTTGATGACAAAGAGTTGATTGCCATCTCGGGAACCGAAACCTATGCACCAGATGGCTCACTGGGTCTGGTGACGGTGACTGAACGCGGTGGCCCGTTTGGCATCTTGTTACTGGGCGAGGCCTTACTGGGCTGGGTGAACCCCGATGTGGCAATCGTGCCGCGCAGTGCGCTTTACCCAGAAGAGTTAAGTGAAGAGCAGGCACGCACGCGTAATCGTGTGGCGTTTGGTAACTCTCAGGGCAACGCGATTTCAGCCGCACTTGGGCATCTGGGTCTGCCGATTGTCACATCGGTTCTGGTAAGCGGTGTTGCCGATGATGGCCCATCAGTTGGCCTTTTTGAAGTAGGCGACCAGATAACTGGCGTGCAAGGTGCAGGGGTAACCACTACCGAAGAGCTGGTTAAGAAAGTGAGAGCAAACTCGCCAGGCACTGAAATCGAGTTTGATGTGATCAGGCAGGGCGAGCCTCGAAAGATAAAAGTCACTTCTCAGGCGGCCAATGACGACCCGAACGCTGCGTCAGTTGGCATCTTCATTAGCAATGACGTGCAGGCGGAGTTTGAAATTGATTTCGCTCTCGATTCGATTGGTGGGCCAAGTGCCGGGTTGATGTTCGCTCTTGGCATCATCGACGAACTAACGCCGGGCAACTTGACCAAAGGCGAAGAAGTTGCCGGTACGGGCACGGTTACCCCAGCTGGCGAGGTAGGGCCAATAGGTGGCCTATGGCAAAAACTGGCAGCAGCTAGCAACCAAGATGTTGAGATCTTTTTGTTACCTGCAGACAACTGTGATGATGTGAATCGTTCAGAGTTTCGTGGAATGCCTTTGGTGCCAGTGAAGAGCGTCACAGAGGCCGTGAATTACCTACGTAAGTGGGCTATGGACGGCGCAGACTCATTGCCCCGGTGCACCGGTACTGAAATAGGTTAGGAAGGTGAGCAGCGTTTCGAGTCTGCGAAGGCCTTCACGACCCGGCGGCCGATTGGTCGTCACCATTGCACTGCTGGTCGCATTGGGTATCGGTGTCTTGCTCTTTTTTCAGTACTTCTCTGATTGGCTTTGGTATCGCTCGGTAGATGCCGAAATCGTTTTCACAAGATTGATCTTCTGGCGAATCGGTTTGTTCGTGGTTTTTGGCACAGCCTTGGGCCTGGTTCTGTGGCTAAACCTTTGGCTGGCTTACCGCCTAAGACCGAAGTTTCTGATACCGACAGCAGACCAAGAATCGGTAGAGAGATATCGCCAGGCCTTTGACCCGGTTAGGCGCGCAGTGTTTATCACTGTTCCTGTGTTGCTTGGGTTGTTGGCCGGCCTTTCGGGATCTGCGGACTTTCGCACCTGGTTGCTCTGGATCTATGGCGAACCTTTTGGGGTAAACGACAAACACTTCGGCATGGAGCTCGGGTTCTTCTTCTATGACTACCCGGTGTTGCGACTCATATCTGGGTTCATCATCACCGCTTTGCTGTTCTCGATCGTCGCGGCGGCGGTCATGTACTACTTATATGGCGGGTTGCGCTTGCAGCCCCGGGGGCAAAGAGCATCGCCTGCGGCTCAAACCCACCTTGGCATTTTGTTTGCGCTTTTCTTTCTGGCGAAGGCTTTCGCTTACTGGCTAGACCGCTACGGGTTGGCCCTGCAAGACAACCCTCTGATTGCTGGCATGCGTTTCGTAGATGTCAACGCGACTTTGCCTGCCAAGACGTTGCTCATCGGCATTTCTTTGATCGTCGCCGTTTTGTTCTTGGTCGCCGCCTTAAGACGCAGGTGGCGGCTGGCCGTAATTGGGGTAGCAGCTTGGTTGTTCACGACCGTTGTCATAGGTGGCGTTTACCCGGCCCTGTTGCAGAACTTCGTGGTGCGCCCGAGCGAGGCAGACCGCGAGGCGCCGTACATAGCTCGCAACATCGAAGCAACCAGAGATGCATACGGAATCGCTGACGTAGTCAAAGAGGACTACCCAGCCAAAACCACGGTTAACGAAACTGTTTTGGCAACCCAAACAGGCACTCTCGAAGCCATCCGCATCATGGACCCAGGCTTGCTCTCACCGACGTTTAGACAACTTCAGCAAGTGCGTGGTTATTACGGGTTCCCCGATGTATTAGACGTCGATCGTTATGACTTAAGCAACCAAGTACGGGGTTCGGTAGTTGCTGCGCGCGAGTTGAACCTGTCTGCGCTGCCCCCGTCCCAACAAAACTGGATCAACACGCGCTTGATTTACACTCACGGTTTCGGGCTGGTCGCGGCTTATGACAACCAAGCCCAGATTGACGGGCGACCGATATTTTTTGAAGCCGATATTCCACCGGTTGGTGAACTTGAGGTTGATCAGCCCCGAATCTATTTCGGTCAGCAATCCCCTGAGTACTCGATTGTTGGCGCCCCAGATGACGCAGACCCACGCGAACTTGACTTTCCAGATGACGCGAGCCCCAATGGTCAGCGAAATAACACCTACAGCGGCAACGGTGGGGTTTCGATAGGTAATTTCTTCATGAAACTGATTTATGCCGTGAAGTTCGGTGAGATAAACATTTTGCTTTCTAATTTGGTCAACGAAGAGTCGCAGATTCTCTATATTCGTGACCCACGCGATCGCATCGGCCAAGTAGCCCCTTGGCTAACGCTTGATTCTGATCCGTACCCAAGCGTGATTGACGGCCGCATCGTTTGGATTGTTGATGGCTATACAACTTCGGCCCAGTACCCGTATTCGACGAGAACATTCTTAGACCAGGCCACCGTTGACTCGCGCGTTGCCGCTTCTGGAGCAATCGCGCTGCAGCAATCGATACCTGTCAATTACATTCGAAACTCGATCAAGGCAACGGTTGATGCCTATGAAGGCACGGTGACGTTGTATCAGTGGGACGATTCAGACCCGCTGGTGAAGTCTTGGTCTAAAGCGTTTCCAGGGGTTGTCAAGCCTCGCTCTGAAATGCCTGACGAATTATTAGCTCACGTTCGCTACCCACAAGATATCTTCAAAGTTCAACGCACCATCATGAGTCGTTATCACGTGACTGACCCGCTTGCGTTCTATAGCGGTCAGGACTTTTGGGTGATTCCGATCGACCCGACTTCGCCCACGTTGCAAGAGCCTCAACCGCCTTATTACTTACAACTTCAGATGCCAGGGGCAAAGACGGCTGAATTCTCATTGACGACGACTTTTGCTCCCGTACGAAGGCAAACACTTGCTTCGTTTATGGCGGTCAATTCACAAGTAGGTGACGATTACGGCAAGATTCGCGTGCTTCAATTGCCGCGAAATACTGTGATTCCTGGGCCAGTTCAGGTGCAAAATAATTTTGAATCGAACCCAGATGTTGGTTCTTTGCTCAACTTGTTGCGACGAGGTGGCTCTGAGGTCGAGTTAGGTAATTTGCTATCACTCCCCATTGGCGACGGGATCCTCTATGTCGAACCGGTCTACATTCGGGCGGCAGCTGGTGAGAGTTACCCCTTGCTGCGTCGTGTCCTTGCGTCATTCGGGGATCAAGTTGTCTTCGAAGAAAACATCGATCGTGCTCTTGAAGTCTTGTTGGGTAAGGCGCCCCCGAGCTCTGGGTTAGACGAGGGCGCACTGCCTGAACAAACCGAGCCTGCCCTGCCCGAACAAACTGAGCCCTCCGTGCCCGAACAAGGCGAGCCGCCTGCACCTGAAGCCGTACCGCCTGCACCTGTCATTGAAGACCCCGAAGCCGAGTTAGCCGATGCGTTAGCGGACATGCAGCGGGCAGTTGAAGCTGGTCGCAGAGCGTTGGCCAACGGTGACTTCACCGCTTATGGACAAGCGCAGCGCCAACTTGAAGACGCACTGGCAAGAGCGGTAGCGGCAGAGCGAGCGTTGCGTGCTGCTGGCATTAGTTCGGTATCGATAAAGCCGGCTAGAACTTCATTTCTTGCACGCGGGTAGAGTTATGGCTCTATCGCGGGGTGGAGCAGTTCGGTAGCTCGCTGGGCTCATAACCCAGAGGTCGCAGGTTCAAATCCTGCCCCCGCTACTGAAGTGAACAACCGCACGGTTGGGCGCGTAGTAATCAACGCACCAGGCCCGACTACCCCTCAGATGTTTCGCGACCTGATTCGCGTCAGAAAAGCACCCGCAGAGTTCTTAGTCGAGACGCGCCAGAAGTACGGCGACATCGTGCAGTTCCCGGTGCCCACCGTGCCCGTTTACTACATCTCGCACCCTGACGATGTAGACCACGTTCTTCGCGTGAATGCTCGCAATTACGGCAAGCGCACGATTCAATACCAAAACCTGGCCTTAGTAACGGGTGATGGCCTGTTAGCCGTAGATACCCCAGGTTGGCGTCGTCAACGGCGGCTGGTGCAACCGGCGTTTCATCACGAGGCAATTGCGCGGGTGGGCACTGACACAGCCGTAGTTACCGACCGACTCTTGGCCGAGTGGCAGCAATTGCCAAATGGTTCTGTCATCGACGCAGACGACGTGATGATGCACGCAGGTCTCGAAGTGGTTTCGCGCTCGTTGTTTGGAACCGACTTAGCCGGTGACGTAGAAGCTACGGCTCAAGCCACCCTGGATGCTCTTGATGTGGTGGTCGCGCGCGCTCGAACGCCAATTGCACCGCCGCCCTGGGTGCCAAGCCCCCTAAATCGCAAGATGTCAAAAGCTCTGGCACAACTTGATTCAGCGGTCGGGCGGATCTTGGCTGAACGAAAAGGCACAGCGGGTGTCGATCGCGACCCTGACATGTTGGATCTGCTCATTGCAGCCAATGCGCCCGCAGATGACGCGGAATCAAACGCATCAAACGGCGCATCAAATGGCGCAAATGGGCCGGATCACTTCAGCGACCAAGAATTACGCGATCAGATAGTCACCTTCTTAGTCGCCGGACACGAGACTGTCGCGAGCTCACTCACCTGGACGTGGTGGCTGATTGCCTCGCACCCCCACGTACAACAAAAGATTCAATCCGAGGTTGACGAAAAACTAGGTGGACGGGTGCCGACGGTTCCTGACGCGCGCGAGCTCACGTATTTGCAGGCTGTGGTTGACGAAGCTCTCAGGTTGTACCCGCCAGGGTGGGTTATCTCGAGACGATCTGATGAACCCGATGTCTTAAGCGGTGTAGAAATACCTGGCGCCTCGGTTGTCATCATCTCGCCTTGGGCTACACATCGTCACCCAGCCGCATGGCATGACGCGAGCACGTTTGATCCGACCAGATTCTTGCCCGACGCGCCCGCACCCAAGCGGGGTGCTTATATTCCATTTGGGCTAGGCCCGAGACTTTGCATAGGCAAAGACTTTGCACTCTTAGAAAGCGTTTTACTGATAGCACGCGTAATGCAGTTTTATTCGGTTACCACTGCTGGCGCACCACCGACAACTAGGGCGTTGGTAATGGCAAGACCAGCAGGGGGGTTACCCATTCGGCTTAATCGCCGATAATCGAGAGCACCTCTGTATGTAACGCGCCGTTGCTCGCTACTGCGGAACTTTGTGCAGGGCCTGCGACCCCGTCCAACCCAGTAAAACGCCCGCCTGCTTCGCTAACTAACGCAGATACGGCGGCGAGATCCCACAGCGCAACTGACGGTTCTGTTGAGACATCAATTACCCCCTCGGCAACCATGCAATGACTCCAAAAATCGCCGTAGCCACGGGTTCGCCAAACAACCTCTACTAGTTTCAAGAACTCCGAAAGTCGCCCGGCTTCTTGCCACCCCATCAAATTCGAATATGAAAGTGATGCATCGGGCAGTTTGTTTACGGCAGACACCGCAATGCGCTTGCCTTGCTCACCCCCTGCACTATTTGGGCCGAGCCACGCGCCCCCGCCCATAGCTGACCACCATCGCCTGCCTAAAGCAGGGGCTGAAATCATTCCCAGCACCATGTCGCCTCGGTCTGGCGCAGAGTTTGCAATTCTGAGGCCGATCAGTGTCGCCCAAACCGGTACACCGCGTACGAAATTTTTCGTACCGTCTATCGGATCAATGATCCATTCGCGAATCGAAGTACCAGATGAACCAAATTCTTCTCCGATAATCGAATCAGTAGCGTCGTTGCGCTCGATGCGCTTGCGGACGACTTCTTCAACCATTTTGTCTGCGTCACTTACTGGGGTCATGTCAGGTTTGCTTGTGACAACCAAGTCGCTGGCACCAAATCGCCGCATGCTGACGTCGTCGGCAGCGTCGGCTAATTGGTGCGCGAGCACTAAGTCAGCGGCAAGTTCGGCTTTCAGGCTGGCGTCATGAAGAACTGGCATCTGTCGCGACGCTAGTGCATCGAAGTCAACTAGATTAAGAGTGTGCTTGGCGACGAAGGCTGGAATTTCGACGTTTTCGGGCTTCCCGCGCACCCGTTCATCGTGCATGCGCCGGCGGTTTTGATCCCGCTGACCGCTCTTTTGGCCGTCATCATGGTTGCCAATCGAAAGCTTTCGTATCGGTTTGGGCCACTTATTTTGGTTATCGCTGGCTTGGCTGCGGTATCAGCTTTTGCTGCGTCTCAAACAGGTGAGGCTTTACAAGACCAGTTGGGCTATGAAGTGGTCGAGCACGCTGGGTTCGGCGAAAGAGTTTGGTGGTTTTCAGGTGCAACGTTTTTGACACTTCTTGGTTTGTGGCTGATAGATCGAAGTAGTCGCAGGTCACGCCGATTCGATGGCAATTTGCTTGCGATAGGGGCCGTAGTTTTTGCTGTGCTGGCTACCTTTTGGGCGATTCGAGCAGGTCACACAGGTGCTGAATTAGTTTGGAGCAGCCGGCTACCCACGTAAAGCCTCTAGTAGTTCCGCTGCTAGTAGTTCCGCAGCGCTGGTAGGTCTTGAACCAATTTAAGTAATTCTTGAAACTTCTCAGAATCAGTGTTCAATCTATTGCGGGCTTTGGTTTCGAATTCTTTGACAGTTATATGAGCTAGTCCAAATGTTCGAAGCCCTGGGGTATCAATCAAAAGCCCCCCAGAAGGTAGGGCGAACGCAACCACTGAGCTCGAGGTATGTCGCCCGAATGATGTAGCTGAACTTACGTGCCCAGTCTCTCGACCAGCAGCTGGCACCAATGCGTTGACCAAGCTCGATTTACCAACGCCCGATTCACCGATTAGAACCGTTGTCTGATCTGTTAGGCGCTTTGCTACGTTGTCGACATTCTGCCCTTTTACCGTCGTAAGCACCTCTACCCCTAGGGCCTCGAAATAGTCTCGAAGATT
Organism: Actinomycetota bacterium; assembly: GCA_016870945.1. Lineage (GTDB taxonomy): Bacteria > Actinomycetota > Actinomycetes > S36-B12 > UBA5976 > VGAH01. The sequence continues at coordinate 10,766 of VGAH01000014.1, forward strand.
GTTTGGTGCAGCCAAATCGCACTTAGTGGCAATTACCAGCGGGGTTAACTTTGCATCGATTGCCGCGATGATTGCCCTTTCGCCTAATCCAAAATTTGGCTCAGGTGAGGTCGTGGCAATGACGGCAGCAAGTTGCGTCGCATTGGCGACTATCGGCTTTTCGCGTGTATTTGAATCGTCTGCACTTCGTCTAAGCACGGTATTTCTTGGTTGCACGGCGATTATTCGCCCTGCATCTTTGCTGGTTGGAATCACTTTGACGTTGTCCCCGACGATCACGCCTTTGCGACCAATTTGTCGGGCCTTGATTGCAGAAATTCGAGTCTGTGATCTAGTCGGGTCGAGCAGTAACAATTCGAATCTGCCACGATCAACGGTGGTGACCATCGCCGGGTAGGCGTTCGCGTGCGCTGGTTGATTCTTGCTGCGTCTGCCCCCGTCCTGCAATTGCCTTGTCGGTATGTGGTCTTCTTCTTCTAAAGAGACCCGCCGACGTGAGACCACTAAGTAGAGGGCCTCACGAGCATTTCTTGCCACAAGAGTGGAAAGTTCGCCATCGTTTTGGTTGTCGCGCCAATGTCGTCAATCTCGATGCCTTCGATCACTAAACCGATTAGGGCCCCAGCAGTTGCTAGGCGGTGGTCTTCGTAGCTTTGCCATGTCTTAGCTGAAGAATTACGGTCAGTCGATTGTGGGTTTATGTGTAGTGAGTCAGAATCTGCGTGACACTCAATACCCACGGCTGCCAAATTCTCAGTGAGTGCGGCTAAGCGATCTGATTCGTGGCCTCGTAGGTGTTCGATGTTTCTAAGCACTGAAGGCTCACTCGCCAGCGCACAAATGGCCGCGACAACCGGGGTTAGTTCGCCGTAATCGCCTAGGTCGACGTCTATACCCCGCAAGCGATTCGGGCCCGTTACTTGTAGGCCAACTGGTGTGAACTTCCAAGATCCGCCCCAAAGATCTATTAGCTGTCTTAGGTAATCACCAGCTTGGGTGGTTTGCGCCGGCCAGTTCTTGATTGCAACTTCGCCTTGTGTGACTAATGCGGCGCCAATAAATGGCGCAGCGTTAGACAGATCAGGCTCGATTTGCCATTGGCGTGCATTGATTTGACTTTTGCCGATTTGCCAAACCGTTTGGCCCAGTTCGTTGATCGTTTCGTTGACGGCAACCCCACAGTCTTGAAGCATCGCAATCGACATATCGATGTGCGGGCGGCTCGGTAATTTCGGGCCGACGTCGGTCAAGGCAAGCCCGTTGGTAAATCTTGGCGCTGCGAGTAGTAGGGCACTAACGAATTGACTCGAGGACGAAGCGTCTAATGAGGTGTTACCACCAGCGATTTCACCGGTGGCCTTGATGGTGATTGGCAGCGAGTCACGGTGAGCATGGATGTCAACACCGATCTCTCGCAAGCTCTCGATTAATGGCGCGATTGGTCTTTGTTTAGCTCGTTCGTCGCCGTAGATGGTCACTTCACCGCGAGTAAGAGCAGCCACGGGCAATATGAATCGCATGACCGTGCCGGCTAGGCCAGCATCAATTGCTATCGAAGAGGTTTTAATTGCTGAGGCGTTAATTGGGGTGATTCGCCAGAGAGCGTCGTTACCGGCACTGACACGTGCGCCAAGGGCGGTTAGAGCGTCTCGCATGAGTTGGGTATCGCGAGCTATTAGCGGGTTTGCAATTGTGCTTTCACCGGTGGCTAGCGCGCCTAACACAAGCGCGCGGTTGGTCTGCGATTTCGATCCGGGTAGTTCAACCGTGGCTTTCACCGGGGTCTTTACAGACGGTGCGACCCAAGGTTTCGAAGAATGCTGCCCTAGTATCACTCGGCTAGTTTGCTATGTCCGTGCGAGTATGCGACGGTGTGTGGTCGCTTTGTTGCGAAGAACAATCGCGAGCTGATTCAAGAGTATTTCTCGCTTACGCAACCTATTGCACCCCCTTTCTTATCACCTGATTTCAATGTGGCTCCCAGTCGAAGTGCTTACATCATTACCGGGGGTGATGGCCCCAACGTCGAGGTTATGCGCTGGGGGCTCGTTCCAAGTTGGGCGAAAGACGCAACAATCGGCAACCGTTTGATAAATGCGCGCCTAGAGACTGTTGCTGAGAAACCATCATTTAGGGCGAGTTTTAAGAAACGTCGGTGCCTGGTAGCCGCCGACGGTTTCTACGAGTGGCAAGAGCAACCTGAGGGGCCTAAGCAGCCTTTCTATTTGCACCCTGCCGAACAGCCGCTGCTCGCCATGGCAGGAATATTCGAGTTGCCTCATGAGCCGAGTGCGGACGGGGCGTTTACTGACGACGAGCCCCTGACGTTTTGTATCTTGACTACCGAAGCAAGTGCGAACATCGCCAATATTCACCATCGAATGCCTGTAGTTGTGCCGAATAAGAATTGGCAGGCTTGGTTAGACCCGAATGTGCAAGATGCCGACGAGGTAATCGCTCTTGTCCCTGCACCGCCCACGGGTTTCATCACTGCTCACCCAGTGTCGCGTGATGTCAATAACGTTCGAAATAACTCGTCAGAACTGCTTACAGAAGTTAGTTTGTCTTAGGTGAGTGATTCACTTGAAGAAGCTGAGCTCGCATCGCGGTTCGAGGCCGATGCCATGGTCTATCTCGATCAGCTTTACGGGGCTGCCTTGCGCTTGACCAAGAACCCAACTGAGGCTGAGGATCTCGTCCAAGATACCTACTTAAAGGCCTTTGCCTCGTTTCATCAGTTCCAGGCGGGAACAAATTTGAGGGCTTGGTTGTTTCGAATATTGACGAACACCTTCATCACGGCTTACCGAAAGAAGAAGCGAGATCCTTACAAAGGGGGGTCAGATGAGCTCGAAGACTGGCAGCTCACTCGAGCCTCTACGGATGCAACCGAGGGCTTGCGTTCGGCCGAGGTCGAAGCGCTTGCTGCCATCACCGATAGCGAGGTGGTTGACGCGATGACTTCATTGCCTGAGGAGTTTCGCTTGGCTGTGTATCTGTCAGACGTTGAGGGCTTTGCCTACAAAGAAATCGCAGAAATCATGGACACACCCGTAGGCACCGTGATGTCGCGTTTGCATCGTGGCAGAAAACTATTGCGTGAGAAGTTGGCCGACTACGCGGCCGAGCGTGGGTTTGCTGGCGCAGCACAGGGGGTGAGCGCATGAGCAATCAAGAAATCGTGGTTTTCGAATTAGATGAGCGCCTACGTGAGCGTTTGATTGCTGCTTGTCGCGCCTTGGGGGTTACACCACCTGAATTGCGCGAACGAGTCGTTCGGCGACTGCGCCAGGTTCGAGTGAGTCGCACTTACACTAAGGTCACTCGTTTTGTAAGTGACCAACATGGGGTAGTAATCGAACAAGTGAGCTCTTACACCGAAGTACGTAGCTTCATAGAAATCCCCGAATTCAAGATGCTCCCCCCGGGCTCAGAGGCCACTGAGGGGTCGAAGTAGTTCGGTAGTTAGATGCCGAGGGTGTTACGCGGGTATTCGACGTCTGGGTCAGTTATTACGTTGACCAGATATGGCCGATCGGATTCGAATGCACGATCGAGTGCTGGCCCAATTTGGTTCGGGTCGCTAACAATTTCACCCGCACCATCGAGTGCCTGCATAACTTGGTGATAACCGATCTCAGGGCGTAGCTCAGCGACCACGTCATAGCCGTAGAGCTTGCGCATCGGCCCTCGCTCGAGCGCCCAAATTCCGTTATTCGCCATCACCATCACCACAGGAAGTTTGTGACGAGTCAGACTTTCTAGATCACCGAGTGAAAACCCAAGAGCCCCGTCACCTAGCAGAGTGACAACTTGCGAGTTTGGCCTGGCAAGTCGTGCGGCCATCGAGTAACCGCACGCCGTACCTAGGCACCCGAAAGGCCCCGGGTCTAGCCAGTTGCCGGGCTGGGCAGGTTCCACATAGCGCCCGGCAAACGAGACGAAGTCGCCCCCGTCCCCAATCACGACCGCATCATCTTTTAATCGAGGCAGCAGCTCGCCATAGATGCGCGAAGGATGAGCGGGGTTTGCCGCACTTGAAAGATCTGCCAGATCTTTGGCCTTTGCCGCCAGATGAGTTTCACGTAAACCTTCTCGCCAGGTCTTCCATTTGGAACTTGCAAGCGAAGCGCCACCAAACTTCTTGGCAACTCGCTCACTTAGTTCATTTGCTATAACAGCAAGCGACCCTGAGACTTGAGCCGTCAATTCGGCGTGCTCAGCGACTTCTGAAGCGGCATCAGTGATGTGAACGACTTTCGCAGGCGCGCTACCGCCTTTGCCGCCGAAACTGCCGTAACCAAGGCGAAAATCCAGTGGGGCACCCATCACAACCACAACATCGGCGTTGGCAAAAGCAGCACTGCGCGCCAACGTGATCAAGTTTTCGTTGGACGGGGGCAGCACGCCCCGTCCCATGCCGTTTGCTATTACAGGTATACCTAAAGAATTAGCAAGCTCGAGTGCTTGAGCTTCAGCGAAATCGGCCCACACGTCGGTGCCAATGACTAAGACAGGCCGTTCGGCGTTGGCCAAGACACTGGCAGCGCTGTCGAGGTCGGCCTCGCTGGGTTCACGGCGAAGCACGTTTTCGCCCGCGCCGCCAGCACCCGCGCCGCCATCAACTTCACCCTGCGAGAACAGCGCATCCATCGGAATGTCAACGAACACCGGCCCGCGATGTGCAGACCTCGCCAAGTTAAACGCCTCGTTAACACCTGCGTAGATCTCTTCGAGGGTGCGAAGCGTGCTGGCCTTCTTCGTTATCGGCCCCAACAACGCAGGGTGATCAAGCTCTTGCAATGCCCCTGATCCCCAGCGAAACTCAGGTGCTCGACCACCAATTACAACAATCGAACTCGCGTTGTACTTAGCCTGTGCAATCGCACTGACCCCATTGGTCACCCCGGGCCCTGCAGTTAACGCAGCAAAACCAGGTCGTCTTGTTAGCTTCGATATCGCCTCGGCCGCGAACACTGCGGTTTGCTCATGACGAACGTCCACCAGTTTGGGCGATTGCGCCTGCCCGCGCTCTACGCCTTCTTTGCCACCGACCGCCGCGTCATAGAGCGGAAAAATATGCGCGCCAGAAAGCGTGAATAGCCACTCGACGCCATGTTCGCGCGCAGCAGCGATGGCGTGGGCACCACCGTGCCCGGTGATCACTGTTGCTTAGTTAGGCGAGTTGATCGACGGGTGGCCGATAACGAATGCCACGTCGTCGTCGAAGCGCGGCTCGCTCGTCCTCGCTTAAGCCGCCCCAAACGCCAGACTCTTGTCCGGTCTCGATCGACCATTCCAAACATTCGACCGACACCTCACAGCGTCGACATACTGCTTTTGCCCGCTCGATCTGAATTAGAGCGGGGCCAGTGTTACCAATGGGGAAGAAGAGTTCTGGGTCTTCGTCCCGACAGGCAGCTTGATGCCGCCAGTCCATGAGCAGACCCCCTATTGAATGAATTTGTTTCGGTGACTGGTGATTCTTCCACAGATTGGCCCACTAGTGAAGGCCCAGAGCCGAAGAAAAAGCCCAAAATGAAAGCAGAATTAGTGCCTTCGAAGAATTTATCCCCAACCTGTGGACAACCCCGCGCTCAGACCGCGGCCGCACCGGCCCTTAGCACCGGCAACGCCGACTCAACGCTTGAAATCTCGACCTGGCTGATCGGCGCATACGACTCACCGTCTAACTGCATGGGCATCGGCGAACTGGCCACCAGACTCAAGCGATTTTGATTTTTAAGTTGGACGAGGTCACCGTCATTTGACGAAAACTCACCGCGAACCAATTTTGTCATCAATGAAAGCGTGCTTAACACGCCCATATGTTTGATCGCTAAGAAATCCAAGCCGCCCTC
>VGAH01000015.1 GCA_016870945.1 Actinomycetota bacterium
ATTTACGCTGATTCAGCGCTCTATATCAGCGGGTGCATCATCGATTCGAACCAACATCGGTTTGGTACGTGCATTGCACTTTCCACGAGCGATACTCCCGATTTCGGCAGTGCTTGAACAGTTGATCGCTTTTGGAGCTTCTTTATTCATAATGATTCCGGTCTTGCTGTTGACGGGTGAACCGATCACGTGGTCTTGGCTGCTTTTCTTCCCGGCCGTGTTGATCGTGGTGACCTTCTGCATGGGGGCTTCGCTTTTGTTTGCACGCCTAGCGGCCAACACCAAAGACGTTTCACAGATCTTGCCGTTCGGCCTTCGCGCCTGGATGTACGCCAGTGGCGTGTTCTATAGCGTCGACCGCTTCACCGCTGGATTTCCAGAGTGGGTAACGACGGTGCTAAACCTCAACCCCGGTGCGATCTTTCTTCAGATTACCCGTGATGCGCTACTCGAGTCGTATTCCGCCCCAGCAATCGTGTGGGTCTGGGCTGCCGGGTGGGCTGTCGGGTCTTTCGTTATCGGCTTCTTGGTGTTTTGGTCAGACGAGGCTGCTTATGGCCAAAGCTAAGGCGAGCGTTGTAACCAAAGTGGACTTAAACCCCACCGTCGTAGTCGACGACGTTCATGTGACTTACCGCGTTCGTGGTTCGGGCCGCAGCGCTTCTCTTCGTCGACTTCTTGGCAAAGGCAAATCAATCAAAGAGGTGCATGCTGTGCGAGGGATCTCTTTCACCGCGAATCACGGTGAGGCGATCGGCTTGGTCGGGCGCAACGGTTCTGGTAAGTCAACCTTGCTGCGGGTGATCGCCGGGCTGCTGCCCCCCACCCGAGGCACAGTCTTCACCGACGCTCAGCCGTCTTTACTTGGCGTCAACGCCGCGTTGGTTGGTGGTTTGACAGGCACACGCAACATAGAACTTGGATGCCTGGCCTTAGGCATGTCCAAGAAAGAGGTCGCAAAAAGATTCGATTCAATCGTGCAGTTCAGCGGGCTAGGTGAGTTCATAGACATGCCAATGAATGCTTACTCGTCTGGTATGGGTGCGAGGCTCAGATTCGCCATCGCCGCTTCAATCTCGCACGACATACTGCTGATAGATGAGGCGCTAGCGACTGGTGACGCCGAGTTTCGTGCCCGAAGTGAAGAAAGGATCCAACAATTGCGAGAGCAAGCAGGAACCGTGATTTTGGTGAGTCACTCATTAGGGTCAATTTTGCAAACCTGTGATCGCACGATCTGGATCGACAAAGGACAAATTCAAATGGACGGGCCAACCAAAGAAGTCGTTACCAAATACGACGAGTGGGCCAAGGCCCACGGTGTTGGTAAGGCTCGGCGAGATCGCGCAGCACTCGATTAGAGGTCTGTAAAGCTTGAAGGTGTTAGTCGTCACCACGGTTCACAACCCCTACGACGCTCGCATAACCAAGCGCCAAATTGAGGCTCTGCTACAGGCAGGTCACGAAGTAACACTGATCGCGCCCTTCAAAGACTTCAAGGCGAACCCGCCCAAGGGGGTTCGTGGCATCAACGTCGCACGAAGTACGGGGCGCCATCGCGTCAAGTCTCTATTGCAAGTGCGCGCCCTGTTGAAGTCACATGCCCCCGAAAATGACGTCGTCTTGCTACATGACCCGGAATTGCTAAGTGCCATCAACCAAATTGGTGAAACACCCGTGGTCTTTGACGTTCATGAAGACACTCGGGCAGCGCTTTCAATGAAACCGTGGCTGCCCGACTATCTAGGCGATGCGGCCCGTTCGCTAGTCGATCGTCTTGAGAAGAGAGCAGACGAACGAGCCACGGTGATTCTGGCTGAAACCTCGTATCAAAGCCGCTTCTCGCCAGATTCAGTCGTGGTTCCAAATTCCACCTGGGTGCCCAAAAAAGTATCTAAACCTGGCGTAAAGAAGGTCGTCTACTTAGGCTCGCTCACATACGCCCGCGGGGCTAGCACGTTGATCGCAGTTGCCGGCTCATTGAAGGGCCTCTCGATTGAGGTAGACGTGATCGGCAGCGCTGACGCGCGCACCGCCGCGCTTTTGCAAAAAGCCGCCAAACGAGGTGATCTCACTTGGCACGATTTTGTACCTAATGACGAGGCGCTACTCATGCTTGAGGGTGCCTTAGCCGGCCTGTCCTTGTTACGAGATGAGGCAAACTATCGATATTCATTACCTACGAAAATCGTTGAGTACATGGCGCATGGAGTTCCTGTTATCACCACCCCACTACCTGTTGCCCGTGATGTGGTGACCAAGGCTGGAGCAGGCGAGGTTGTGCCGTTTGACGACCCTGTTGCCGTGGTCAAGGCGATTACCCGACTTCGCGATGACAAATCTTGGCGCGAGCGATGCGGCAAGAGCGGGCACGCTTATGCGATGAGTTCGCTTAACTGGCAGCATGACTCTGTCAAGTTTGTTAAGACTCTCGAGAAAGCCGCCTCGGGCTGGTAATGAAACCAACCCCCCAAGCCAGGTGCATCGTTAGCAGGGCCAATGGGGTTGCCAACTTCACTCGCCAGGCGACTTTGCGAGAGATGTAAAGGCCAGCAAAGATCTCACTAATCAAATAGAACGCCCAGCACATGAGCCCGAGCCATAAAAGCGGGCGTACCCACAAACCGGCCAACATAAGAGCCGTTGCCGAAATAAGCGCGCCTACCAACAGAGGGGCTGTTAGGTAGCGCAACGATCGGGTTTCAGGGTATCTGCGCATTAGCGCCCGACGCCATGTGCCGTATTCAAAGTATTGGCGTGCCAAGGCGAGCACGTTGGGTCTAGGGCGGTATTTGACTTCTAACTTAGGTGTAAACCAAACAAGCCCCCCGGTTGTTCTCAATCGGTGGTTGAGCTCCCAGTCTTGCGCTCGCTTGAATTTGGAATCGAATCCTCCGACGCGCTCAAGTGCGCTTCTTCTAAAGCAACCGAGATAAACCGATGAAGATGGGCCTGCACCACCCCCTATGTGATACGCCGCGTTGCCAACCCCGATTGGTGAAGTCATAGCCAGTGCAGTCGCCTTTTCCCAAGTGGTGACACCTGACGCTGCCATTACGCCACCAACGTTGTCGGCACCTGTTCGATGAAGTTCAAGGACTGCATTGCGAATGTAATCGGGTGCTAACTCACCATGGGCATCAACCCGAATAACTATCGGGTGAGAGCTCGCTTGTAGTGCCGCATTCAGCGCGTCCGCGGTCTGACCGGTCGGGTTTTCCACTAGCACGATGCGTGAGTCCTGATCGCGCAACTGTTTGGCAATTGCGTTGGTGCGGTCACTCGAGGGCCCCAAGCCCAAGATCACTTCGATTTCCCCGTCATGGACTTGGCTCAACACTGACGTGACTGCCGCAGCTAAGTGACGCTCTTCATTCAAAACAGGCATGATGACGGTCACGTTCGACGTAGGTTCGACCGATGTATCGCTAACTAACGGGGTCACCATCAATCACCGACGTTACCTAGTCAGGCCCCTATGGTTGGCCGGGTGAACTCCACCGTTAAGGGTGCGTCTTTGCGACTCGGGGTCATTGGAACCGGCTACTTAGGCGCAGTACACGCGGCTTGTATGGCAGATCTTGGTCACGAGGTCATCGGGTTAGACACCGACCAAGAGCGCGTAAACAGTTTGAATCGCGGAGTAGCGCCCATTTATGAGCCTGGGCTAGACGACCTACTCAAGAAAACTCTCGCGACCGGGCGATTGAGATTCACTTCTGACGTAGTAGAGACGGCCAAAGGTGCCGACATTCACTTCATTTGTGTAGGAACCCCTCAAAAAGAAGGGTCGAATGCCGCCGACCTCACTTACGTCTGGTCGGCGGTGGAACACCTGAGCCCCCACCTAAGCGATGGTGCTTTGGTGGTGGGTAAGTCGACCGTACCCGTAGGTACTGCAGAAGAGGTTGCCAAACGAGTCGCACAGTTGTCGCCACCAGGCACGAACGTAGAAGTCGCCTGGAACCCCGAGTTCTTACGCGAGGGCTTTGCGATCGCAGACACCGTTAGCCCCGATCGATTAGTTATCGGCGTGCGAAGCACCGAGGCAGAAAAACGTCTGCGAGAGGTTTACCGGGTGATCCTTGAAAAAGGAACGCCAATGGTTGTAACGGACTTTGCAACGGCTGAATTAGTCAAAGTAGCCGCAAACGCCTTCTTGGCTACCAAAATCTCTTTCATCAACGCCATGGCCGAAATATGCGAGGTCACTGGAGCCAACGTCACCGAATTAGCAAACGCAATCGGTCAAGATCCTCGAATAGGGTCGCGATTCTTGCGCGCAGGGATCGGTTTTGGTGGTGGCTGTCTGCCTAAAGACATACGTGCCTTCATGGCTCGAGCCGAAGAGTTAGGACTAGCCGAGTCACTGGCTTTCTTGACCGAAGTGGACGCAATCAATCAAAGAAGGCGCGACACCGCCACCAAGTACGTGACCGACATGCTTGAAAACAGGGTTGAGGGTTCGGTCGTGGCAGTCCTGGGTGCAGCCTTCAAACCCGACAGCGACGACGTGCGTGATTCACCCGCGCTATTTGTGGCTGACAAACTAAGAGCGAGGGGCGCGACCGTTCGCGTTCACGACCCCAGGGCTCAACACAACGCGAAGCGCAATTACCCCCAGCTCGAATACCCCCCTAGCGTCGAAGAGACTGTGGTTGGTGCGGACATCGTCTTGCACATGACCGAATGGGCCGAGTACCGAAATTTGAATCCAACTGAGATTTCTAAGTTGGTTCGCCACAAGCGAATATTCGACGGTCGAAACGAGCTAGATCTCAAGCAGTGGCAGTCGGCCGGGTGGGCCACTAAATCGCTAGGACGACCTCAATAACTTTTTGAGTTTTCGCTGCATTCGTCGCACTGTTAGGTAAGACTCAGGGGGCGCAAACTCGAAAACTTTTTGTAAGGCCAAATACGTCGCGTCTGACACTTCACTTGCTGTCGGATCCTTCGGGGCCTTCGTGAATTCGCTAAGTAATTCGTCCAACGACCCAACGATTGAAGCGCCCGTATTCGAGAGCTCATCTACGTCGAACTTTGACCAGCCCGACACAGATGACCGATCTTGTTCGGGCACGGCCAGGTTGGGGCCTCGTTCAGGTCGCGTGTGAAAACCCTCTCGAACGATCATGAATCGAAGCCGGCGCCGAGCCAAATCTGGCATCTTGGTCGAGAGCATGGCGCGATTTACAGCCGCTAACGCAAAGGCTTCAGGCGCCGTGATTCCGATGTTGGCCTCAGCCTGAGAAAGCTTCGGTGCCTCAGTTGGCAGCACCTCGCTAAGCCCGCAAGCCTCGGCGAACCTCTGCCATAACAGATTTGGTGAACCACCCGCAGCGACGGTCACCACAGTTATCGAGCCTCCGGTCAGTTTTTGCCAGCGACGAACCAGACCGCTGATCAAATACGCACGCCAGAACCCGCGCATCAAATCGCCCTCGTAGCCCTCAGCGGCCCCTGCCTCGCCCTCGCCCTTTACGAATTCATCTGCGATCCGTCGCAGGTAGCGCTGATAACTCTCGCCGCGTCCATTTCGCACATGCTGCTGCCAAGACGAAGGGATGATGCGCTCTAGAGATCGAGCAGTTATCACGACTTCAATTGGCGCCTGCAACGAATCAACGATCTTACGTGCGTCTTTGGTGCGCAACGTAGAGAGGGCTTCGGCCGAAAGAAGTACGGGGCCATCCCAAGATTGAACTTCGCGCGACATACGGTTCCAAGCGACTTTGAGTCGCTCAGTTCTTGGTTCACTAACCCAAGAGAATCCGCCCGGCGCTCCGCCGTACATGGGTGCCTCTTGGTTGTAAGAACGCTCCCGTCGTGCCCAACGCATCGGGTACAACCACCCAGCCGATTCGAGTCGGTTCACCTGAGTTCGCATAGCTTGCTGCAAAAAAGTAGAGCCTGATTTCTGAGTGCCGATGTGTAGAACGATTCGATTTGCCACAGCCCGCGTAGAATCGCACAAAACTGCCCGGTTTTTCACGAAAGCAACTCGACCCAGGAGTCTCTATCTCGGTAAAACAGGCCAGCCATGATCAAGTGCTAGACGCCCTGGAATCAGAGGCAATCGCAATCTTTCGTGAGGCGGCAGCCGCCTTTCGCTCGCCGGTGCTGCTTTATTCGATCGGAAAAGATTCTTCAGTACTGCTACACGTCGCCTTGAAGGCTTTCGCGCCAGCCCCGTTGCCTTTTCCGATCTTGCACATCGATACTGGCTGGAAGTTTCGCGAAATGATCACGTTTCGCGATCGCATAGCCAGCACCTTGGGCCTTGAGTTGATCGTCGGTCAAAACGAGGCGGCTATTGCAGAGGGTGTTAACCCCTTCACCCACGGCGCCCAAGAACACACTCGCCTGCTAAAGACGTTGCCGCTTAGAAACACTCTCGATAAAGGAGGGTTCGATGCGGCCATAGGCGGCGCGCGTCGAGACGAAGAGCGCAGCCGTGCGAAAGAAAGAATTTTTAGTCTGCGTGAAGAAGGGCACCGTTGGGAACCGAGAAATCAGCGGCCCGAGTTATGGCGCTCACCAAACACCAAATTGGTCGAGGGGCAAACCATGCGAGTCTTTCCACTCTCAGACTGGACTGAAATAGACATATGGCGCTACATCAGGCGAGAAAAAATCGAAATAGTTGACCTTTACTTCGCTCGCCGGCGTCCCGTCGTTGAAAAAGATGGTGCGTTGCTTATGGTCGACGACGACCGAATGCCGATAGCCAAAGGCGACGTAATTCAAACGAAAAGTGTGCGATTTAGAACCCTTGGTTGCTACCCTCTCACCGCCGCAATCGAGTCAACTGCTTCAACATTGGATGAACTGATAGCCGAAATGGAACAAACCAAATTAAGTGAGCGAGCCGGAAGGCTCATTGACGGGTCTCGGTCAGAGTCAATGGAAACAAAAAAGCAAGAGGGTTACTTCTAGGGTGAGCGTTCTGCTACGAGTGGTTGCCTGCGGGTCAGTAGATGACGGCAAGTCCACACTGATCGGACGTTTACTAGTCGAAACCGATTCAGTGCCCCTAGACACTTTGGAACAAGCCAAGTTTTCAAGAGAAGCCGGTTCAACGATTCCTCTAGGTGAGATCGACTACTCGTTGCTCACCGACGGTCTGCAAGCAGAACGCGAACAAGGAATCACTATTGACGTCGCCTACAGGCAGTTCGAACTTCCCTCTGGCAAGCGGGTGATCGTTGCAGACGCACCAGGCCACGAGCAATACACCCGCAATATGGCAGTGGCAGCTTCACGTTCTGATTTAGCAATTCTGTTGATAGACGCCGCCCGAGGCGTATCGAAACAGACGCACCGTCATCTAACCGTCTGCGCGCTAATGGGTGTCAAAGATGTCGTCTTCGCAATCAACAAATTGGACGTGTTGGGTTATGACAAAGACGCCTTCGATCGAATCGTCGATCAGGCGACTGTGACTGCGAATCGAATGGGTGTCGAGCGAATCACTGCCGTGCCGGTTTCGGCACTAAATGGCGTAAACGTCACCGCTCGAAGTTCGCAAACGCCCTGGTACCTCGGCCCGACAGTGCTAGAGGCGCTAGTGGCTTTTGAACCGGTAACAGCAAATGTCGAGACGCGCTTGCCCGTGCAAATGGTTCTTCGCACCGAGCAATCTCGCGTTTACGCAGGAACCCTGGTTAGTGGCGCAGTGCACCTCGATGACGAAATCATGGTTGCCAGCTCGGGTGCGAAATCTCGAGTAATCAAGATCCATACCCCTCAAGGAATTGCCGAAAACGCCTACGCGGGCACTGCCATCGGGCTTGAGCTAAAAGATCAAGTCGATGTCACGCGTGGTGACTTACTAACCCCCGTCAAGTACCCGGCAAAACCAGCCGATCGATTTGCCGCTGACGTGGTTTGGCTGGGCGAAAGCCCCTTGGTTCATGGCCGCTCATATTTACTGATTAGTGGGCCACTTCAGGTGCCAGCGACCATTCTGACTTTGCGCCACAAACTAGATGTTGAAACCGGTGCCCACGAGGCAGCTCGCGTACTTCACATGAACGACGTAGGCGCGGTTGAACTTGCTACCGATAGACCCGTAGCACTTGACCCCTACGACTTATCGCGTGACACCGGGGGCTTCGTTTTGGTAGATCGTTTAACGGCAGACACGGTGGCAGCAGGCATGGTCAAACACGCGATGCGGCGGTCTTTCAACGTGGTGCCACACATTTATCAAATTGATCGTGGTGCCAGAGCACAGCAGAAGGCGCAAAAAGCCAAAGTGATATGGCTTACTGGACTTCCTGGCTCAGGTAAATCGACGATCGCGAATGAAGCAGAACGAAAGCTCCACTCGTTAGGCCTTCATACCTACGTGCTAGACGGTGACAACCTACGCACGGGGTTAAACAAAGACCTTGGCTTCACGCCGGAAGACCGTGCCGAAAACGTCAGACGGGTCGGTGAGGTTGCCCGTCTGCTCTTTGATGCGGGCCTGATAGTTCTAGTGGCGCTGGTTAGCCCTTTTAGGGCAGATCGAGAGAAGGTTCGAACATTGTTTGAACCAGGCGATTTCGTCGAGATCTACGTATCTACACCGGTAGAGGTTTGCCAACAGCGAGACCCCAAAGGCCTTTATAAGAAAGCAGCAGCCGGTTCTCTACCTAACCTCACGGGTGTGGGGCAAGGCTACGAAGAGCCGAGTGCGCCCGAGCTGGTGCTGCGAGGCGATGGTGATTTGAGTGACGAGGCCGATCAACTCGTTCGTGCTGTGTTGGGTGAACCTTGAGCCCGCGAGGCTTTTGCCTGATCTCGCATGAACTGCTGGTAACGCTCAGCTAACGCGGTATCGGCCGCTGCGAGAATGCGCACCGCCAAGAGGCCGGCATTCTTTGCGTTACCCACACCAACAGTCGCTACGGGTACGCCAGCAGGCATTTGAGCTATCGAAAGTAATGAGTCGATGCCATCAAGATTTGCGCTAGGCACTGGCACACCAATTACGGGCAACGCAGTGATCGAGGCAAGCATGCCCGGTAGGTGAGCCGCCCCCCCGGCACCGGCAATAACTACTTTCAAGCCGCGCATAATCGAAGTGACCCCGTACTCGACCATGTCATGTGGGGTGCGATGGGCTGAGACAACAAGGACTTCGTGGGGCACAGCGAAGTCGGCAAGAACATCCGCGGCAGGCTGCATCACCGAAAGGTCGGATTTACTGCCCATCACAACCCCTACTAGAGGTTTAGCACCTGAGATGGGTTCTGCCATTAGCGAATCGTGCCTGAAAGTCGGTCGGCTGCGTGTTGGGCCCGTGCTAGTGCCCGACTTGGGTCTGAGTCACTCACATTCACGTGGGCAAGCTTGCGGCCTAGCTTGAATTCTTTGCCATATATATGGACGCGGGCGCCCGGGTCGTGGGCTAACACGTGGTTCAAGACAGATTCGTCAACAGGATTCACCCCGAGCACATTCACCATCACCGTGTAAGGCCAGGTTGGCTTCACCGAGCCAAGAGGTAAGTCAAGAACCGCTCGCAAGTGATTCTCGAATTGGCTGGTGACTGCCCCGTCGATGCTCCAGTGTCCTGAGTTGTGAGGGCGCATCGCCAATTCATTTACCAAGAGCTGCCCGTCTGGCATACAGAACAACTCAACCGCCAACATGCCCGTGACCTCGGACTTCGAGGCAAGCTCCATCGCCAAGCGCTGAGCTGCTATGCCCGTCGCTTCGTCGATGTCAGGGGCTGGCGCGATCACATTGGTGCAGATTCCGTCAACTTGAGTTGTTTGCACGACCTGATAGGCCAGCCCTTGCCCGTGTGGACTACGAGCAACCTGAGCTGAAAGTTCTTGCCTGAATTCACAGAATTCTTCAACTACCCAGCCGGGTGATTCGACACCATCTAGTGAACTCAGATCGCTGTCGTCTCGTAGAACCCAAACACCCTTACCGTCATAGCCCCCCACCGAACGTTTAACTACTAGCGGCCAAGCAACACCGGTTCGCAAGAAATCTCGAACCATGTCTTTTACGTTGCCTGGGCCCCCATGCCATTTCGGTTGGGGCACGCCCCATTTTGCGAGCTGCTCTCGAAGGTGCAGCTTGTCTTGAACTAGCTCTAGGCTTTTGGGCGAAGGACGCAACACATGACCTGCCGAAAGCAACTCTTCAAGTACGCCACGCGGTACGTGCTCGTGATCAAAAGTAATGACGTCGACACCCTTGGCGGCCTGTAACACATCATTCACATTGCGATAGTCACCCACCACGACTTCGGCGAGATTCAAAACGCTGGTATCACTCGGTGACGCTAGAACCCGTATTTCGATGCCTAATGACGGCGCCGCCTGCGCCATCATGCGCGCGAGTTGCCCACCGCCGATGATGAGAACCTTGCGGCTAATCACCTAATGCAATCTTTTCCGGTTGGTGTCTCTTAAGCACTTCTGACCTCGATCGCGGTATCTGAATTGAGTTCCATGATCTCGCCATTTGGTAGTTCAACAAGTAACTGGCCCTGTGGGTCAACATCTCGCGCGTAGCCACTCAGAAGCTCACCGCCGCGCTTGAAGTTCACGTTGATTCCGAGGGTTTCGCAAGATTTGAGATACCGCTGGCGAACCTCTTCGTTTCCGACCGTCAACCACTGGCTTTGCCACTGAAAGTAGGCATCATGAAAGTTCGATAGTAGGTGAGCTGCTAAGTCAGTTATTGGCACTTTCTTACGGGTTACCATCGATAACGAGACAGCAGATTCAATCTTGTTCATTTCATCGAGGCTTTGATAGACGTTTAACCCCACGCCTACGACGCAAACTTGTTGGGCACTTTGACTCAATACCCCGCCTATTTTGCGTGAACTCTTACCATCGAGATTCGGCTCTCGAACCATGATGTCGTTTGGCCACTTCAATGCGGCCTCAAAGCCACCGTTAAGGAGGCCCTGCACGGCATCTCTTGTGGCAAGGGCTAATAAAACGCCTGCCCATGGCCAAGACTCTGGGGGTGTTTTAGGGCGCAATGCGACAGATAACAAAAGGGCGCTGTCAGCTGGGGCCAACCACGTGTTTGCGCCGCGACCCCGTCCACTCGTTTGCTCACCGGCAATCAGACAAGCCCCTTCGTCGGGCAACGCAGCTAGTAGTGCCTGATTGGTTGAGTCGATTGATGGCACGAACTTTGGGGCGCCCCACTGCCAACCATTAGCCTTTAGTTGCGGTACCAATAGGTCGGTATCGACGCGACCTGAACTCGCCATCACGGCGTCACGTTACGCAATGCGCGACGGTTCGAAGCGCGAGTGCGGCAGCCTTAAGGGGGCTAACGATGTCAAAGGAATCTGCGTCGACTGCGGGAAAGATCGAATCGCTTGATTCCAGGCGTGATTCCGCGAGCGTTGGTCTGTCTGAGAAAGCAGCTGCCAGGCAACACCCAAAAGGCAAGCTCACCGCTCGTGAGCGCATCGAGTTGCTATGTGATTTGGGCTCATTCGTCGAACTAGATGAGCTGGTTCGCCATCAGTCGCACCACTTCGACATGTTCGACGACCGCCCTTACACGGACGGGGTCGTGACCGGTTACGCAACCATCGACGGCCGACAAGTGGTCGTGTTTTCACAAGATTTCGCAATCATGGGGGGCAGTCTGGGTGAGTCTGCCGGAAACAAAATCACCAAGATCATGGATCTTGCTGCCTCGACCGGTTGTCCCATCATCGGAATCCACGACTCGGGTGGGGCTCGCATTCAAGAAGGTGTCGCATCACTTGCAATGTTTGGTGAGATTTTCCGCCGAAACACTGAGCTCTCAGGGGTCGTGCCGCAGATATCTTTGATTTTAGGGCCGTGCGCTGGGGGTTCTGTCTACTCGCCCGCGTTGACCGATTTCACAGTCATGGTTGACGACACCTCGTACATGTTCATAACCGGGCCAGATGTCATCAAGACCGTTACCGGCGAAGATGTCGCCGCAGAAGAGTTAGGCGGTTCTAGAACACACACCACTAAGTCTGGTGTTGCTCACCATCGCGCACCCGACGAACAGTCAGCTTTCGACTACGTGAGGGACTTGCTTTCTTATTTGCCTTCTAACAACCTGCAAAGGGCGCCGTCTTACCCCAATCAGGCAGACCTCGAAGTTGGGTCGCACGACCTCGAGATGGATTCATTGATACCTGATTCGCCGAGTCAGCCTTATGACATGCACGTGTTGGTCGCGCACGTCTTAGACGACGACCAATTCTTAGAGGTCCACGCGAATTGGGCGCCTAATGTGATGGTTGGATTCGGGCGGGTTGAAGGGCACCCGGTTGGCATCATCGCGAACCAGCCGATGCACTTGGCAGGAACCCTAGATATCGAAGCCTCAGAAAAGGCTTCGAGGTTCGTGCGAACCTGCGACGCGTTCAACGTGCCGATTCTGACCTTCGTTGACGTCCCGGGTTTTCTTCCGGGGGTCGATCAAGAGTACGGCGGCATCATTCGGCACGGGGCAAAACTGATCTACGCGTATTCCGAAGCGACGGTGCCCTTGATAACAGTGATAACTCGCAAGGCTTACGGCGGTGCTTACGTAGTAATGGGCTCAAAGCACCTAGGTGCTGATCTGAATTTGGCTTGGCCAACCGCTCAGATTGCTGTTATGGGCGCACAAGGTGCAATAAACATTCTCTTTCGTAAACAGATTGCTCAAGCCAAAGACTCGGCTGCCGAGGCAAAGAAACGCATCACCGAGTACGAAGAGACTTTGGACAACCCTTACATTGCCGCAGAGAGGGGCTGGGTTGATGCAGTGATAAAGCCCAGCGAGACTAGGTCGCAGATAACCCGCGCTCTTCGCATGCTGAGGGATAAACGAGCGACACAACCGCCTAAGAAGCACGGAAACATCCCACTGTGACAGAGGGCATCTACTTTCTCAAAGGCAGACCAGACGAGTCAGAAATCGCAGCAGTCGCGGTGGCACTTCATGCGATCGGTGAAGAAATCAAACAGCGTCGGGCTAGCGAATCAGAAACATGGTCGCCCGCCCCAGCAACACTGCGAACCTGCCCAAGCCCGGGCTTAGATGCTTGGTGGGCCTCACAATTTAGGTTGCCCTGAGCCCCAGTCTTGAAGTAGTTCTGGCCTCTAGCTCTAAAGCGCGAGCGCGCTTGTTGATAGACGCCGGGCTAGCTATCAAAACTCATAGGCCAGATGTTGACGAAGACGCCATCATGAACGAGGCGTTATCTCGGGGCTTAACACTCGAAGACGCGCTCATTGCAATAGCCACCGCGAAGGCAATGACGGTGCCCGAAGATGGCACGCCGAAAATAGTCATTGCCGGGGATTCAAACTTGCGTTTTGACGGGGAAGTAATGGGTAAACCCTTAAATCGCGAAGATGTCTTTAGCAGATGGACTCGCTTGAGTGGTAACTCTGGTGAGTTGATAACCGCACATGTTCTGCGTCTGTTACCAGAAGAACTCATTGCCACCGGCGTAGAAAACTCGAGGGTGGATTTTGCCGAAGTAAGCGAGGACGAAATACGTGCTTATGCCCAGACTGCTGAACCCTTGATGGCGGCGGGATCTTTCACTCTAGAAGGTCTCGGATCAGCATTCGTGTCAAAGATCGAAGGCAGTGCCTCGAATGTGCAAGGGCTATCACTGCCACTTCTTCGTCTGCTAACGCGTGAACTCGGCATCGAGTGGATAAGTCTTTGGCAACAGACCAATTGAGCCTGCAACTTAGGATTCACTAGTGAATAGCCGGCCGATTAGTCGTGTTCTCGTTGCGAACCGAGGTGAAATTGCGGTTCGAATCATTCGCGCCTGCCAAGACCTAGGCCTAGCCACCGTCGCGGTTTACGCAAGTGAAGACCGAGGGGCTCTTCACGTGCGAATGGCCGACGATGCCTTTCGCTTGCAGGGGGCTACACCAGTTGAGGCCTACCTCGATGTTGATGGCCTAATCGGGGTAGCCAAGCGAGCTGGTGCAGACGCAGTGCACCCCGGTTACGGCTTCATCGCAGAAAATCCTGACGCAGCTCAAGCGTTCATCGATGCGGGTCTGATTTGGGTTGGCCCCCCGCCGAATGCCATGCGCCAACTAGGCGACAAAGTGAAAGCTCGACACGTAGCACTTAAAGTCGACGCTCCGGTTGCCGCAGGCACGCCTGACCCCGTCCACTCTGCTGAAGAGATTCGTGAATTCGCACAGCATCACGGATTCCCGGTCGCAATCAAAGCAGCCCACGGGGGCGGCGGTCGCGGCATGAGGGTCGTTTATGACGCAAACGAGATCTCTCAGGCCTACGAGTCAGCCAGCAGAGAGGCCAAAGCGGCATTCGGTTCAGCCGAGTGTTTCGTCGAAAGATTTCTAGAGAAACCTCGACATGTAGAGACGCAGTGTTTGGCTGATTCTCACGGAAATGTGGTCGTACTTTCTACTCGAGACTGTTCGGTACAGCGCAGACATCAAAAACTTATCGAAGAGGCCCCTGCCCCGTTCTTGTCGGCCGAACAACGCCAGACTCTCAACGATGCCTCGAAAGCGATCTTGCGTGAAGTTGGTTATCAAAATGCTGGCACGTGCGAGTTCTTGGTTGCCACCGACGGATCAATCGCATTCTTAGAGGTCAATGCTCGCCTTCAGGTAGAGCACCCAGTTACAGAGCAAGTCACCGGCATTGATGTCGTGGCCGAACAGTTTCGAATCGCCCAAGGTGGGGTGATCGACTACCCCGACCCAACGCCAAAGGCTCATTCGATCGAATTTCGCATCAACGCCGAAGACGCAACGCGTGGTTTTTTGCCAACGCCAGGACGGGTGGAACTCTTAGAACTGCCTACTGGCCCAGGAATAAGAATTGACTCAGGAGTAGTTGCGGGCGATGTAGTGACTGGCTCGTTCGATTCGTTGATCGCCAAGTTGATAGTCACGGGTGCCGACCGTGACGAAGCCATCAGGCGTGCCCGCCGAGCTTTGAACGAGACGCAAATAAAGGGCCTGCCAACACTCTTGGGGTTTCACAAGGCTGCCCTGAATTCACCTGACTTCCTGGCACAAGGCGGCGAATTTAGAGCGCACACAGGTTGGGCCGAATCGGCAATCGAGGTCTTAGAACCCGAACAAGTGTTGACAAACGAGAGTGAGCCCGTCGAAAGAAGGCGTGACCTTGTAGTCGAAGTTGACGGCAAACGCCTTGAGGTTTCGGTGCCAGCCGAATTGGTAGAAGGTGTGCGACCAAAAGCTACTCAACAGCGAACTCGCAGCCGTCGTAATGACGAAGATGCTTCGAAATCCGGTGGAGTTCTCGCGCCAATGAAAGGCACGGTAATTCGAGTCAACGTGCAAGACGGCCAGCAAGTCACCAAAGGTGAAGTGGTAGCGGTGGTAGAAGCCATGAAAATGGAGCAGCCTCTTTACGCCCCACGAAACGGACAAATTGCAGAACTTAGTGTTGGCGCTGGTGACTCAGTGGCCGCTGGCGCGCTGCTTATGCGCGTACTCGACTAATGAGCGAGCAGCAAAGTTCAGACTTGACGAAAGCGGCGCAAGCTGCTGATTGGCTGCGTGCCAAATGGGGTATCACCGAGGTAGATCGAAGTTACGTAATGGGTTCAGGCTGGGGTAAAGCGGCCGATCTGCTTGGAAAGACCCTCCACGAGGTTGATAAGGACGAAGTTCCTGGTTTTCTCGCACCCGCCGTTGCAGGCCATCACGGAAAGCTCAGGCTTGTCGACCAAAACGGCTCGCTGGCACTCGTGCAATTAGGTAGAACTCATCTTTACGAAGGGCACGGGGTCGCCCCAGTCGTGCACGGTGTCAGAACTGCAGGCGCACTGGGGGCCAAGACATTGATTCTTACTAACGCAGCCGGTGGCTTGAAGTCGACCTGGCAAGTTGGTCAGCCAGTCTTGATCCGTGATCACATAAACCTCACGGCTACCTCACCGCTAACTGGGCCCGAGTTCATAGATTTGACTCAGACTTACTCGCCAACACTGCGTGAGGCATGTAAGCGCTACGACTCAAGCCTGGACGAGGGCGTCTACACCCAATTTCGTGGCCCCCAATACGAAACACCGGCAGAGATCGAGATGGTTAGAAGGTTGGGGGGCGATCTTGTCGGAATGTCTACGGTGCTAGAGGCCATTGCTGCTAAGGCTCTAAACATCGAGATTTTGGGCATCTCTTTAGTAACCAACCTTGCGGCCGGAATGACAGGTGAGCCACTAAGTCACAAAGAAGTGCTAGCAGCCGGCGAAGCTGCCGCAGACCGAATGGGCAGGTTGCTAGCTAACGTCGTCAGTTGAGCGATTCTTTGAGTGTCTTTGACGAAGTGGGCGGCGAAGACTTCTTTCGTGACCTGGTTGAACACTTCTACCAAGGTGTTAGTCAAGACCCGATTTTGCGCCCCATGTACCCCGAAGGTGACCTGACAGAGGCGAAAGAAAAGTTAATGCTGTTCTTGATTCAGTACTGGGGTGGCCCCACGACCTACTCTCAAACTCGCGGTCACCCTCGCTTGCGTATGAGACA
>VGAH01000016.1 GCA_016870945.1 Actinomycetota bacterium
TCTAATGACAGTAATAACCTTGTCGATATTTAGAATCGCAATTAGCAACCCCTCGACCAAGTGCAGCCTGTCTTTAGCACGCGCCCGCCTAAATTCACTACGCCTTGTGACCACCTCGACTCGGTGTTCTAAGAAGACTTGCAACATCTCGATTAGGCCCAGAGTCTTTGGTCTACCCTCGACCAAAGCCACGGCGTTGACAGCAAATGACTCTTCCATCGGGGTTAGCCGGTACAGATCGCTTAAGACCTGCTCTGGCTCTGCACTTGATTTGAGCTCGATGACCAGCCTTAGGCCTTGTTCCATATCGGTTAAGTCGGTTATTCGAGAGATGCCTGAGATCTTCTTACCGTCTACTAAAGCCTTGATGCGAGCAATCACGCGCTCAGGGCCAACGTTCATCGGCAACTCAGTAACCACGACCGCACTCTTTCGATTCGGCAGTTTCTCGATTGCAGCCTTTGCCCTCATGCGAAACTGGCCGCGCCCAGTTTCGTAGGCCTCGCGCACCCCGTCCAAATCAATGATTGTGCCCCCTGTTGGCAGATCTGGGGCAGGCAATAACTCCATGATCTTTGGCAGGTTCGCGCGCGGGTGCTCCAGTAAGTACTTAGCGGCCGCCACGACTTCGCTGACGTTATGTGGGGCGATGTTGGTCGCCATACCCACTGCGATACCGCTGGCACCGTTTACCAGAAGATTTGGTATTGCGGCCGGCAATACCGCTGGTTCTAGTTCTCGTCCGTCGTAGTTTTCTTCGAAGTCCACCACGTTTTCATCTAACGACTCAGTCATTGGCAGAGCCGCGTTGGCTAGTCGACATTCGGTGTAGCGCATAGCTGCCGGGCCGTCGTCAGGCGAACCGAAGTTGCCATGACCATCAACCATCGGAAGGCGGAGCGAGAAGTCCTGGGCCATACGCACGAGCGCGTCATAAATTGCCGCATCACCATGTGGGTGCAGTCGGCCCATCACCTCACCGACGACGCGCGCGCTCTTTACGTGCCCGCGATCAGGGCGAAGCCCCATCATCGCCATCTGATACAAAATGCGCCGCTGCACAGGCTTTAGCCCGTCGCGCGCATCGGGTAGCGCCCGGGCGTAAATGACCGAATACGCGTACTCCAAGAAGCTCGTCTGCATCTCTTTTGAGACGTCAATGTCAACTATGCGTTCGACGAAGCCCTCTGCTTTCGGATTGGCTTTGGGCTTAGTGCGCGTTGGGGTTTTAGTTTTTTTGGCAGGCATGCCGGGCAAGCATGCGTGAGAGACTGCCGTCATGGGAGTGACCGACACGGCTTCGGCATTGCGTGATGGTCTGAAAGCCGAAATAGAACAAAGCGGCTATTACCCGGCTCTGGTCATTGACTCGGTAATCGAAGCCCTAGGCGATGAACCAGTCAGCGCCTATGTCGTACACCACGACGCAACCTTCGACCGCGACGAATTGCGCCGCCATTTGTCAGCCCTCGTGCTCACCCCGACTCGCTTAATCGTCGGGCACACCGATGAGTTCCCAGCCGATGACAAATCACCTAAGCCCTACGCAACTGCCGTTACTGAAGCGGTTTCGTTGGAGTCGGTGAACTCAATCGTTGTTTCTAGAACCGTCTCAGAACCGGCTCAATATCGGACGGGGGCTGGCCCCTTCGAAGTAATGCTCACCATCGGGTGGGGGGCGGTATCGCGTGTCGAATTAGAGCCAGCCGGGTGTGGCGACCCAACCTGCGAAGCCGACCACGGTTTTACCGGCTCGATGTCTAGTGATGACGTGTCATTGCGGGTTTCTCGCGCTGGCGACGGTGACTCAGTGGTCGAGCAGGTCTTGGCTTTCGCCCGCGCACTGTCTAAAGCAACAGGCCGCTAGAAAAACTCGGGCGCACGAAGCGCCTAACTTTCGATATTTACTCGCGCGGGCGAGCAGGAGTTCCAAAAAGGATTTCGTCCCACGAGGGGATCTTCGGGCGAGCTTGCTCAGCAGTTACTTCGCCAACATCAAAGACTTCGTCTGTATCGTCTTGTTCGGGTTCTAATTGCTGCTCGGGTTCTCGATGCTGCTCTGGTTCTAAATGCTGCTCGGTTTCTAAGTGTTGCTCTGGTTCCAATTCGGGTTCGGGTGCCAATGGCGCGGGCACACTGACCAATCGACGCGGGGGCTTCTCGGCGGCAGGTGTGGCGGGTGGATCGATTTCCATCAACCATTCGGCCTCTGCATCGTCTGGCGCAATAGACGACACGCTTGCGTCGAACAACCACTTAGCTTCGCGCGGCCCATGAGCGGTTCGGTAACTCAACTTGATAGCCCAAAGCCCGTCTTCTCTTCGCCAGGCGTCCCATTCGAGCGCGACTTCGTCGCTGGCAAGTGACTCCAACCGGTTTGCCACCACTTCAGAAAGCGCGACTTGCTCGTTGCCTTTTCTAAGTTTCACGGCCGCGGCTCGCTCTGCGATCCACGCGCGCTCATTCACTATTGGGGCTAAGTACCGCATCACGCGATCTATTGCCACACCGGTTTGCTGCACGATTTCTTCAGGCGAGTGCCCCATGCGCAAACGAAGTTGAATCTCTGCCGGTGTCAACTCGCCAGAGTCGTTACTTGCTTGGGCTGTGGGCTGAGGGGCTGGCACCTTTACTCGAGCCAATGCAATTGACGAAAGCAAACGCTTATCAATCGCTACTTCGAATGTAGAACTCGATTCATCGTCAACTAGGACGAGAGCAGTGCCGTCTTCATTGATGTCATCGAATCGCAATTCACGCACGCGGTGCAGTTTGGCATCAGTGCCAAGCCATGGCTCGATTTAGGTGACAGTAGGTGCGGGGGTGTCGCTCACTCGGGGCAATGCTCGAGCTAGTGAGCGAAAGCCCAGCCCAATCGAAATCGCCGCACCTGCCCCACACGCCACAAGCAGCACGTAGCCAGAACTTGCCCCGTAGTCATCGATTAATGCACCGGCAATTGCCGCGGCAGCAGCGAGCCCAACCCCAAGGCCTGAGGTAAACCACGTGAACCCTTCGGTTAGGCGACGATCTTCTACGAGTCGCTCAATGACCGCGTACGACGTGATTAGAACTGGCGCTATCGAAAACCCGGCAAGAAAGACGGCAACCGTCATCAGGTAAATGTCATGGATGAAAGGCAACGGAATCGCAAGGGCTGCAAATATCGCAACGAAAATCGCATACCTCGCAACCAGCCAGCTGCGCAAATGCAGCGCACCGACTACCAGCCCGGCAATCAAACTGCCCGCCGAATAACTTGCAATCAATAACGCCGTTGATTCAGGGAATCCCTTTTCTTCTGCGAATGCGACTGCGCTTACCTCAAAAGCACCGAAGACCCCGCCCGTCATGACCGAGACGATTAGCACCCACACAAACGGTGGCATTTTCAATAGCGGCTGATCTTTGGTAGCTGGGCGCTTAATGGCTGGGGGCTGTGTAGCTCGCTGGGGCACCAGCAACAAGACACCCAAAGAGACCAACACCCCTGCGACTACTAGCCCCATCACATCAGAGACGTTTAGAACCAAAACCGTTGCAACGACCGGCCCAACAACGAATATGACCTCGTCCGCGATGCTCTCGAGGGCTAACGCGGTATGTAGTTGTCTCGGCGTGCGCGTGACGAAGACCCAGCGCGATCGCACCAATGCACCGATGGGCGGTGCCGTTGCGCCGCTAACTGCAAATACGAGCATCTGCAAATAAACCGGCCAACTCAGCACGATCGAGCCAAGCCCTAGCCCTAGGGCGGCTACGTGCAGGGCGGTTTGAACAGGCAGCACGCGGTCTTGGCCTAAACGGTCTGCCCAGCGCGCCGTGACTGGTTGGCAGATTGCTGCGGCCACGACGAAGGCTGCAACAACCAGGCCAGCTTGAAAATAAGAATCCGTGCGAATCTGTATAAGCAAGATGATCCCGAGGCTGTACATCGCGATCGGAAACCGAGCCACCAGCCCAGCTGATGTGAATGCTGCCGCACCCTTGATGCGAAGAATCGACAAATACGGCTTTAGCACTAGGCGAGGCTAGTCGTTCATCTAATAGGCCGTGCGCCACAATTGAGTGAGTGCCCGCAGATAACGAGTTGAAGATAAGTCAAACTGAACTTTCAGACATAGCGGCACTTGCTCTACAAATCGGCAAAGAAGCTGGCGATCTTGCGGCCAATCGCCCAGCCAATCTCGAACTAAAGACGAAGTCGTCCAAAACTGACTTAGTGACTCAAATGGACACAGCAACCGAACGCCTAATTGTCGAAAGACTGCGTGAGAACCGCCCGCATGACGGGGTGATCGGTGAAGAGGGGACGGCGACCGCACCTACTGGTGAGCACCAGATCACTTGGGTCATTGACCCGATAGATGGCACCACTAATTACATATACGAACTGCCCGCGTGGTCGGTCTCGATTGGGGTCGAAGTGGCTGGCATACCCGCGGTTGGCGTTGTCGTGGCACCGGCATTGGGTGAAACCTTCTTTGGCGTACGCGGCGAGGGGGCAAAGCTCATCGCCAAGGGCAAGTCGCTGTCGCTAAAGGCAAACACCATAGATTTTTTGGCAGACGCACTAGTCGTAACAGGGTTTAGCTATCTAGCAGCTGACCGAGGCAATCAAGCAGACGCAGTGTTCGAGCTGTTGCCAATGGTTCGAGATATTCGTCGCCTTGGTTCAGCAGCCCTAGATCTTTCATACGTTGCAGCCGGGCGGGTAGATGCTTTTTATGAGCAGGGCCTTAATCACTGGGACTACGCCGCCGGTGCCTTGATTGCCCGTGAGGCGGGTGCTCGAGTCGAGTCCTTAAGAGGTGGCCCGTTGTTTAAAGGCACCACCATTGCTGCGGCCGAACCACTTTTCAGCAATCTCTCAACTATCTTGGCAAAAACGCCAATTCCTTAAGACTTTTGCGGTAAAAACTGGGTTAATTCACAAATTGGGCATGAAATCGTGCCCACGGACGTTGCAGAAGGTGACAACACCCGCCAAACTCTGCCGCGTCTAGGGAGGAATTCTAAAAAAGTGGCAACTGATTACGACGCCCCGCGTAAGACCGACGAAGAGCTCGCAGAAGAGTCTCTCGAAGAGCTTAAGGCGCGTCGCAACGACGAGTTAACGGCTACCGTTGACGTTGACGAGGCCGACCTTGCTGAGTCAATCGAACTACCGGGCGCTGACTTGTCTTCAGAGCAACTAAGCGTTCACGTCTTGCCTACTCAGACTGACGAATTCACTTGTGTCAAGTGTTTCTTGGTGAAGCACCGAACGCAACTTTCACGCAAAACGTCAGCTGGGTTTGTCTGCCTCGATTGCGACTGAATTAGTAGAAGTCTCGCGCTGAGTAATCACGTCATCGACTGCTCGTAGGGTTCGGTTGATTAACACGTCGACCGTTGCGACTACGGCTGCGGTGATTGCCGCCCACAAAATGATTCGCCCAATTGATACGTTGTCATCGGCTGCATTGGGCGGGTTCTTACCCGTCCTTTTTTGGTAAGCATTGTTCAAGCCCTTGCGAGTAGCCCACGTTGCGGTGATTGTCAAAGCTGGCCCTAGTAGCTTGCTTGCTGGCTGACGCAGAGTTAATCCTTATTTGAAGAAGTGAGCGTGTGCTCAAGGCTATCTGGCCGCTTACACGAGATGTACCAGTAAGGGTGTGGGTCTGCGGGATCAGTGATTTCAACCAAGACGGCCCCGCCTAACCAGGGTCGCGATGCCATGAACGCGCGAGCGTCAGATTTGACGGTGCGAAGCTCTCGCGCTGACTTACCTGAGGTCGCCACGACTTTGCCCACCCACTTTCGCGGCAACACTGCACGATTGACAGCAAGCAAACTTTCGTCGACTCGAATTGTTAAGCGAGTAGCCCACATGGCCCAAGACATGACTGCCACTCCGACAGCTGCGACCAACCAGCCAACCCAAGGTGCGATTTCGCCTAAGGCCCGATCGAATGAAGCACCGATAAGTGCGATCAAACCCAGACATGTCAATACGGCCCACCAGGGCCAAAAGGTTGTTTCTTTGTACGTGCGCACCAGGGTCAATGATTGCCCAACGTATGGCAACTAGAAGTGGTAGGTCTTACCTAGTGACGCACCCGCCCGACGACGCCACAATGCCTGAGCGTCACCCGAATGCCCCTGCCGCTGGTACGCGGATTCCGCCGCATTACGTCAAGTGTTTTGGTTGTGGCCCAAACCAAGATTCGGGTTTAAAGATGGTTGCGACCCTCGGTGGGGGTTTGACGGTTTTCTCTGAATTCGTCGTGACGATCGAACACCAAGGAGCACCTGGCTTGGCTCACGGTGGCCTGCTCGCTTGCGCTTTCGACGAAGCCCTCGGTGCGTTGAACTATCTGTTGCAACAACCGGCGGTAACTGCACGGCTTGAATGCGACTTTAGACGCCCCGTACCAGTCGGTGAAAAGTTGGTCATCGAGGCACACATAACGGGGCAGCAGGGCAGAAAGATCTACGGCAGGGCATCCGGACACCTAAACGAACTAAACGGGCCAGTCGCGGTCGAAGCAACGTCTCTCTACATTCAGGTGCCAATAGCTCATTTCGGACAGTTCGGTAGGGCAGAAGACGTTGAGTGGGCCCGGGCTGACAGAAGCCGCATGCCTCGCACCTACGACATCAACCCATGAGTGAGTCGCACGTGGTTGAAGTTTTGGTTACGCGGCTAGATGCGGATGCGCAATTGCCAATCAAGGCTCACCCCGGTGATGCGGGTTTTGATCTCTGCAGCGTTGTTGACGTTCATATTCCACCACTTGGACGAGCTGTGATACCCGTTGGTTTGTCCATCGCGCTACCACCCGGATACGTCGGACTTGTTCACCCGCGTTCTGGTTTGGCAAAGCGCTATGGCTTAACACTTACCAATTCACCCGGAACTATTGATGCGGGTTATCGTGGTCCGATTGAGGTCTTGGCCATAAATCATGATCCAGAACAAGGGGTATCGATTTCTAAAGGTGAGCGCATCGCGCAGCTCTTGATACAAAGCTTGCCGCAAGTGAGGTGGCACGAAGTTAAAGATTTGCCAGATACCCACCGAGGCTCCGGCGGGTTCGGCTCGACTGGAAGGGCATCAATTTGATTCTGGGGCGCATTCGCGAGATGACGAAAGGTCAACCCACACCAGGTGCGGAAGCAGAGTCGCAACCTGACGATGAGTCAGCGTCGAACAAGACGGCACCGGCCCAACTCTCGAATAGGCCTAATGGGCCCTGGGACGAAAGCGAAGTTGATTCAAGCGTCGAGCTCATCGATTTCGGTTCCATTCGATTAAGACCTAAGGCGGGTGTTGAAGTAAGAGTCGAGGTGCACCAAGAGTCGGGTCAGGTTTCTCGCCTGGTAGCTGCAACCAATGAAGCGAGCGTTTTTTTACAACCATTCGCCACACCAAAGTCGCGACCAATGTGGCCAGAACTTAGTAAGAAGATAATCCAGCAAGCAAAAGACGCCGGCCAAACAACCCAAGAACTTGACGGCGAATTCGGTGTCGAACTTTTGATAAGTGACGGCACGCGTTGGGTCGGCATAGATGGCCCGCGATGGCTATTGCGCTGCATCTACACCGGGCCTGCTCAAAAACAGGGTGGCGCACCTTTGCTAGAAAGTTTTGTACGTGAGTCCGTGGTGGTCAGGGGCGATTTGCCTTGGCCTCCTGGTGACGGTCTGCCAATAAAGATGCCTGAAGGAACAACCAACGTCGCGAATACAACTGCCTCGTGAGCTTTTCATCTTGGTGGCAGGGCCTCATGAAATCGAATCAAGAACTAGACGCCGAAGAGTTAATGGCCGAGTCGGCAGAAACCGGCGCCGACCCCGTCCAAGAAATTTCTAGGGGCGAGTTAGCTCACGTGCGCGGCGTCATCAAATCCGTGATTTTGCGCCCAGAAGGTGCCACACCGGTCTTTCAGGCCGACGTATTCGACGGCACGGGCACGATCTTGGTCTCTTGGTTAGGTAGACGAGCGGTGCGAGGGATTACCCCGGGGCGACACATCGACATTCGTGGACGAGTGACAGAGGCCGACGGTAAGCGCGAGATTTGTAATCCGGAGTACCAACTAATTGGCTAAGAGCACCCCGCCGAAAGATTCTAAGAGCGAAGACACCGCGACCATAATCACCAAAGCCGTCGGTGGCGTTCGCGGACTCGTTGACTCGACTCTGCCGGCCTTGGTGTTCTTGATTTGGTGGACTATCACCAAAGACGTGGCAGGTGCCAGCATCGCGGCTTTGGGTGTTGGCGGAGTCATCGCAATTTGGCGACTGATCCGCAAAGAACCCATGACCCAGGTTCTTTCTGGCTTCTTCGGGGTGGGCATTGCTGCATTCATTGCCTGGCGAAGCGGCAACGCTGCGAACTATTTCTTGCCAGGCTTGTTGATCAATATTGGATATCTGGTGGCCTTCTTGACGGCCAATCTGTTGCGTCGCCCGTTGGCGGGTTATTTGGTCGGGGTCTTTTTCGGCAATAAATATGAGTTAGCGCGTGATTGGCGATCTCACGTTTCAGTTCGTCGGGGGTGTGAGGCCGTCGGTTGGGTTTGGGTCAGTGTCTTTGCTTCGAGAATCCTCGTTCAGGGCTCGTTGTACTTAGCAGATGACGTTGAGCTCTTAGGTGTTGCACGAGTGGCCATGGGTTGGCCGTTGTTCTTACTGGCAATGTGGTTGAGCTATCGAATCTTGGCACCCAGAGTGCGGGGACAAATCAAATCAAGCGAGAATCTTGGTTAGCTCGCCTTCTTGATCGGCTCGTGCGACGAACACGAGTTCATCGCCAGCTTCTAACGCGTCATCTTTTGACGGTGTGATTACTTGACGACTACGCAAGATTGCGACCAACGCAGTATCTGGCGGGAAGGTGATATCGCCGACTCGCATCCCAATTACCGGTGATTTTGCCGAGAGAGTCATCTCTACTAAGTCGGTTTGGGACTCTTTGAACGAGAAAAGTTTTACCAATTCGCCAACGCTAAAGGCCTCTTCAATGAGGGCCGTGAGCATTCTTGGCGTTGAGACGGCAACATCTACCCCCCAACTGTCGTCAAACAGCCATTCATTCTTCGGGTGATTGACTCTCGCCACCACCTTTGGCACAGAGAATTCGGTCTTGCCAAGTAGTGAAATGACAAGGTTGACTTTGTCGTCACCGGTCGCGGCCACTAACACGTCTGCTTCGTTTAGTTTCGCTGCCTCAAGCACGTCAACTTCACAAGCATCGCCTTCAACTGCGGTGGCGTTTTCTACCGTCAAGGGGTGAATCGACTTCGAACTCTGATCTACCAGGGTTACCTGGTTTCCATTGGCGATTAGGTCTCGAGCTATTGCCTTGCCCACTTTGCCAGCACCGATGATTACGACCTTCATGACGCCGCCTTACCGGGTGCTGTGGCGAAAGTGCGTTCTACGTGCTCGCGCCTTGTCGATTCGAACAATGCGTGTAGCAGGTCACCCTCTTGTAAGACAGTTTCACGATTAGGCAACATGCCTTTGCCGTAGCGACTTATCAAGGCGACTCTCGCACCAGATAACTCAGCAAGTTCGCCCACTTTGTGGCCTATCCAGGCTGGGTCAAGGTGCACTTCGGCTAACACGATCGAACCGCTTGGGTCACGCCACTCGTCGTCTGTGCCCAGCGGTAGCAAGCGACGAAGAATTTGGTCCGTGCTCCACGCGACACTTGCCACCGTCGGTATGCCTAGCCGCTGATAAATGGCTGCGCGCCTGGGGTCATAAATACGAGCCACCACGTCTTTTACTCCGAACGTTTCTCGAGCAACTCTGGCAGAAACGATGTTCGAGTTATCACCGCTTGACACTGCGGCGAAGGCCGTGGCTTTTTCTATTCCCGCCGAGCACAGTGTGTCTCGATCAAAGCCAACGCCGGTGATTTTCGTGCCTGAAAAACTCGCCGGTAGGCGGTCTAGCGGTTCTTGCTTCATGTCAATGACAGCGACCGAATGGCCCATCTTGTCGAGTCGAATCGCGAGCATGCTGCCCACGCGTCCACAGCCCATGATTACGACGTGCAATTGGTTCCTTAGAGGTCGAATCGAATTCGCATCACGCTAGCATTCAAGGAGTGAGCGCATTGCGCAGCCCCGTCGACTCGGTCAAACGTTTATTGATCGGTAGGGCAATGCGAAGCGATCGCATGGGGCAACAGTTGCTGCCAAAGCGAATCGAATTACCTGTCTTTGCTTCTGACGCCCTTTCTAGTAACGCCTATGCGACCGAGCAGATATTGCTTGTCTTGGCTGTCGGGGGTCTGGCTTTCTACAGCTTCTCGGTACCAATTGCCCTTGCCGTGGTTGCCGTGATGGCCGTCGTGATCACGTCCTACCGAATAACCGTGCAGGCCTACCCGAGTGGGGGTGGTGATTTTGAAGTTGCAACCGAGAATCTCGGACGAATCCCTGGCCTAATCGTCGGAAGCGCCCTGCTAATCGATTACTCGGTCACCGTTGCCGTTTCAGTGACGGCTGCTGCCGCCAACTTGGGCTCGGGCGTTTCGTTTTTCGCAGAACACGCTTTGCTCATCTCGATTGGGTTAGCCGTCGTATTAACCACCATGAACCTTCGCGGGGTGCGCGAATCGGGCAAGATCTTCGCCGTCCCGTCCTATGCGTTCATTTTCGCGATTTTCGCCATGGTTGTTTATGCAGCGATTCGCTATTTACTCGGTGACGAAATGGTGGCAGAAAGCGCTAGTTTCGAAATCGAACCCGAGTCGGCCTTTGTCGGGCTAGCTATCGCCTTCTTGGTCATTCGTGCTTTTTCAAGCGGCAATACAGCACTGGCCGGCATCGAAGCGATAGCCAATGGCGTGCCCGCATTCAAAGAACCAAAAGCTAAGAATGCGGCAAGAACCTTGCTCTTACTAGGTGTGATTTCTTCACTTATGTTCGTCTCGATCACGGTTTTGTCGCAACTAACGCAGGTGCGCGTCGCGCTTGACCCGTCGAACTTGATTGGCGCGCCAGAGGGTTATCAGCAAAAGACGGTAATTGCCCAGGTGTCCCAAGCTGTCTTTAGCAACTTCCCCGTGGGTGCCTTGTTCGTGACGATTGCAACCGTGTTGATCTTGGTCTTGGCTGCCAATACTGCGTTCAACGGGTTTCCGGTACTTGCGGCAGTGCTTGCCAACTTCAGGTACTTGCCAAAACAACTCACTACTCGGGGTGATCGTTTGGCGTTTTCGAACGCGATCATCATCTTGGGTCTAGGTGCCGTAGCCCTTATCTGGGCATTTGATGCCTCGGTTGAGGCTTTGATACAGATCTACATCATCGGCGTCTTCACGTCTTTTTCGCTTGGGCAACTTGGCATGGTTCGTCACTGGAACAAGAAACTCGAGTTGGTCACCAACGATGATGACCGACGCCGATTCAAGCGTTACCGCGCGGTGGCGGCTGTGGGCTCGGCCCTAACTGGCGTCGTGCTCGTGCTGGTTTTGATGACGAAGTTCACCCGAGGCGCATGGTTGATCGTGATTTTGATACCAACTTTGATGTTCATAATGCTAGCGATTCAGCGTCATTACAAGAAGGTCGCTACCGAGTTAGCGGTTTCAGCCGATGAACCTTTGACTTTGCCAAGTCGGGTACACGCTCTCGTTTTGGTGTCTAAGTTGCACAGGCCAGCCTTGCAAGCTATTGCCTATGCCCGGGCCGCTAGGCCTACGGTGCTCGAGGCTGTAACCGTTGATATCTCTCCGGCTGAGACTGCTGAGTTGATTGACGAATGGGCCGAGCGCGAGATACCTGTCATCTTGCGCGTGCTTGAGTCGCCGTTTCGCGAGATGACGCGGCCGATTCTCGATTACGTCGAAAGCATCAAGACCGACAACCCCCGCGACTTGATAACGATCTACATACCTGAATACGTCGTGGGTCACTGGTGGGAGAGCCTGTTGCACAACCAATCTGCTCTGCGCCTGAAGGCGCGGCTGTTGTTTAGCCGCGGAGTGGTGGTCGTGAGCGTCCCTTGGCAGCTTGAGTCAGCCAGCCGCGTTGTTGCCAAACCCGTACGTAGTGCCCCTGGTGCTGTGCGAAGGGGCGAATAGCAACTTCACATTTAGCCGCTAACCTTTAATCAATGTCGAAATATCCTCGAACCGTCGAACGAATATCAAAAGATGGCGAAAATTTTGATTTCTTCTCGATAAGAGACCTGCCAGGGGTCGACCGCCTTCCGTTTAGCTTAAAAGTCTTACTTGAGAACGTTGTTCGAAACTGGGACGGGGTCAATGTCACCGATGACCATATTGCGGCAGTCCTTGATTGGCGACCCGAGGCGCAAGCAGAAAAAGAAATACCGTTCAAGCCCGCTCGAGTCTTAATGCAGGACTTCACCGGTGTTCCAGCAGCTGTCGATCTTGCCGCGATGCGTGATGCGATAAAGGCGATGGGTGCTGACCCTCGCAAAATCAACCCGCTAGCCCCCGGCGAACTTGTCATCGATCATTCGCTAATAGTCGAGGCGTTCGGAACCGATAGAGCTTTTGAAATAAACGTCGATCGCGAGTACGAGCAGAATCGCGAGCGATATCAACTTCTGCGCTGGGCCCAAGAAGAGTTAGCAGAGTTCAAAGTGGTGCCGCCGGGCACAGGAATCTGCCACCAGGTCAACATCGAGTACTTAAGCCGAGTGGTGATGCTGCGAAATGGGGTCGCTTACCCCGACACCGTGGTGGGCACAGATTCACACACCACCATGGTTAATGGGTTAGGCGTGGTCGGTTGGGGCGTTGGAGGAATCGAAGCAGAAGCTGCCTTGCTCGGGCAAGAAGTAAGCATGCTCGTACCTGAAGTAGTCGGTTTCAAGTTAAGCGGCGAACTCACACCGGGCACGACCGCAACTGATTTGGTGTTAACAGTCACCGAGATGCTTCGCAAGCACGGGGTTGTAGGTAAGTTCGTGGAGTTTTACGGCCAGGGGTGCGAATCAGTCTCGCTTGCTACTCGCGCAACGCTTGGCAACATGAGCCCTGAGTACGGGTCGACGATCGCGATATTTCCGATAGATCAAATCACTCTGGACTATCTGACTTTGACGGGCCGATCACCCGAACATGTGGCTTTAGTGGGGGAGTACGCGAAGCGTCAAGGTTTGTGGCTTGACCCGAATGCCACGCCTGAGTTTTCGGCCAAGCTTGAACTTGATCTAGCCCAAGTCGAGCCGAGTTTGGCAGGCCCGCGGCGCCCCCAAGATCGAATCAGCCTGCGTCGCGCCCAAGAGGCATTTCGAGAAATCTTGCCTAGCTTTACTAAAGACCCCTCAACTAAGACCCTAATTGACGTATCTGGTCAAGAGTGCGAGATCGGTCACGGCTCGGTAGTGATTGCTGCAATCACCTCTTGTACAAACACTTCGAACCCAACCGTGATGGTTGCAGCCGGGCTGCTCGCGAAAAATGCCTTCGAAGCAGGTCTTGAACGCAAACCTTGGGTGAAAACGAGTCTCGCGCCTGGTTCGCAGGTGGTTACTGACTATTTGGACAAAGCCGGCCTTACCCCTTACTTGGACAAACTTGGCTTTGACCTCGTCGGTTACGGGTGCACGACATGCATTGGTAACTCAGGGCCGTTGCTTGATTCGGTAAGTGCTGCAGTCAACGAGCACGACTTATCAGTTGCTGCCGTCTTGTCTGGTAATCGAAACTTCGAAGGGCGCATCAACCATGACGTGAAAATGAATTACCTTGCAAGCCCGCCACTAGTAGTGGTCTACGCACTAGCCGGCACCATGAACATCGACTTGTACAACGAACCACTTGGCCACACACCGGATGGCAAACCGATTTACATGAAAGATATTTGGCCTCACCCCAAAGATGTCGAGCAAGCCATTGCGGAGTCTCTCGATGCGGCGATGTTCAAACAGCGCTACGCAACCGTCTATCAGGGTGATTCACGATGGGAAAACCTTGAGACACCCACTGGTACCACTTTTTCGTGGCAGCCCGATAGCACTTACATTAGAAAGCCCCCGTTCTTCGAGAATTTCTCTGCGACGCCAAGCCCAGTAAAAGACATAGACAATGCGCGAGTCTTGGTTTGGCTCGGTGATTCGGTAACCACCGACCACATCTCCCCGGCGGGTGCTATTCGGCCCGAGACCCCTGCGGCCTATTACCTCTCAGACCACGGTGTTGCTCGGCGAGATTTTCACTCTTACGGCGCGCGACGTGGTAACCATGAAGTGATGGTGCGCGGCACGTTCGCCAACATTCGATTAAAAAACAAGCTAGTCGAGGGCGTAGAAGGCGGTTACACGATGAACCTTCTAACCGGTGAGCGCTCAACCATTTTTGACGCGTCTGTTGCGTATCAATCCGCTGGCGTGCCACTGGTCGTACTGGCCGGCAAAGAATATGGATCAGGGTCCTCTCGAGACTGGGCCGCTAAGGGCTCGGCACTTCTTGGCATCAAGGCCGTCATTGCCGAATCTTTCGAAAGAATTCACAGATCGAACTTGGTGGGTATGGGCGTTGCCCCGCTGCAATTTCTGCCAGGCGAAAGCCCTGAGACTTGGGGGTTAACTGGTAGCGAGTCGCTATCAGTTAAAGGGTTAGAGCAAATACAAAATGGCCCTGTGCCAAAACGCGTGAAAGTGATTTCTGTCGACCAAGCTGGCGCGAGTCGTGAGTTTGAAGTTCTCGTTCGAATAGACACCCCAGCTGAGGCCGACTATTACCGTAACGGCGGCATTTTGCCTTTTGTTTTAAGGAACCTTCTAAACGAGTGAAGTTCTTTCTAGCCCTGTTTGCGGCTGCGGCATTGGCAGCCGGTTGCGGGCAGGGCGAAGTCAGTGCGCCGGTAGTTGAAAATGAAGAGGCGCTTTCTGAAGGCCCATCGAACTCAGTCGAGCAACGTCCCCCGGCAGCTTGCGTTCTTTTTGCTGACGACGGGCCGGATTCACGATTCTTAATTGAGGACGAGCCCCGCTTAACGAGCGCTTTTGCGCAAAGCGGCATCGCTTTGCGCCTGCTTAACGCAAAGGGTGACCCGACTCGCTTTAGCGAGATGGCTAACGAGCTAATAAGTGGTTCTTGCTTCGTTTTGTTCATGACTAGTCCTGATTCGGCCACCGGGGTCGCAGTGATAGCCAGAGCTCAAGAGCGGGGCCTACCAGTTGTTGACTATGAGAACTTAACGCTGGGCGGTGGGGCTGACTATCACCTTGGTTTCGATTTGGTCTCAGTAGGGGTAGAGCAGGGTCGCGCATTGCTTGAGTGCTTGCCAGAAAAGACCAAAAAACCACGAGTCGTCTATTTGAATGGTTCACCAACCGATGTCAATGCGACTTTGTTAAAACTTGGCTACGCCGAAATCTTGGAAGGC
>VGAH01000017.1 GCA_016870945.1 Actinomycetota bacterium
AAACACATGCCGGCATCTTTCGGTGCCCCTGGGCCAGGGGAAATGAGAATTCCGTCAAAATCACTTAGTTCGACCAAAGAAATATCATCGTTACGCCGAACTACAACTTTAGCGCCAAGTTGTTGTAGATAGTGCACAAGATTGAAGACAAAACTGTCGTAGTTATCTACTACGAGTATTCGGGTCATGTCATTTCTTTCGATTTGACCTTGTATCGGCGATCTTCACTGAAGGGGTTTTGCAAACCTCTGCACCAGCGGGCCCACATAAGCAGGTAATTCAATTAGGGGTTGGCGCTGCACTGCCAACCCGATTCGATAGCGCTCGACAGATTCTTTAATTCGGGCCACACCTGGATCAGTGTTAAGCGATTGCTCGAGGAACGACGGGTCACCTATCGCGTAGATCTCATATGGGGGCGAAAAGACCTGTCCTTGTAGCAGCAAGACGTTGCCTACGCATTTGACCGCACTGGATTCGATGATGCGAAGCCCCATGATCGAGATGCCCTTCGCACCACCGCGCCACAGTGCATTAACGACCGCCTGAATGTCTTCTTCGTGAATTATGAAAGCCTCAGGTGGAACGTTGCTGGGTGAAGACACCACAGGGTCAAGCGACGGGGCATCACTCAACGTAACTTTCAAGCCCTGCCCAGCCATTTCGGTCACACCAGCCTGATCACCTAACTGTTGAACTCTTGAATTCAGGGCTGACTGAGCGCTTTGCGACTCACCCTCGGTCAAAGCGACAACACGGGCCTCTGTTTCACCCAAGCGCGTCTGAAGTTGCGCAACCTGAGATGACTCAGCAATCGCTAAGTCACGAAGTCGCACGTTGTCTTGCCTTCGAAGTTGCGAGGCGGGCTGCGCGGTGACGTTAGTAACCACCAAGGTTCCAATCAACCCAAAAACAACACCGGTTACTAACTGAGCGGGCTGCGGCAGCTTCACGCAACCACGCTACCTAAGATTGGAAAAGGCAATTCACGCCGCAGAAACGAATATCGCAAGAACGAACATCAAGGAGGGGTTGTGCCGGTTTCGAAGAAGCGCAAGAATGAAAAGCGCCAGACTGAAAGTGGCGGCGAATACACCCCGAAAGAACCTATGAAGCTTGATTCCCCCGCTTGGATCGCCCCAGCAATGGTTACCTGTTTCTTGCTAGGGCTTGGCTATGTGGTCATCTACTACTTGGCAGGGCAAGACATTCCGCTCATGCGAGACATCAGCCCGTTGATAAATGTCTCAATCGGTTTTGCTTTTGTGGGGATTGGCTTCTTCTTAGCTACGAAGTGGCGCTAGCGCTCAGGTAAGTCGCGCTTAAGTTAGCTGAATTGAACGCTGAGCAATCAGCAAAAAACAAATAGCCACAATTGCCAGACAACCAACCCATTCAGTAGTCGGGGTAACTCGCCCACGCGGACGAGTCAAAACGGTGCCGACTGCAAACCCGGCAAGCAAACCCCCCAGGTGTGCTCGCCAATCAATGTTTGGAACTGCAAACCCGATAACAACATTTATGGCGATCAAGATCACCACCTGAGTTACGTCATAACGCAAGCGCCTGCCGGCAACTAGCAACCCACCCATCAAGCCGAATATGGCCCCTGATGCCCCCACTGACACGATTTCAGGGTCACTAAAGGTGAAGGTTGCCGCCACGCCCCCAAGGGCACTGATGGCATACAAGACGACAAATCGCACACTGCCCAACAACAATTCGAGTTGACGCCCAATTGCAAACAACACGTACATATTGAAAGCAAGATGTAAGAAACTTCCGTGCAAAAAGACCGCTGTGACAATTCGTGACCATTCGCCGCTGGCAACCGCGAAAGGGCTCAAGCCATAACCGAAAGCGCTAGCTGAAATACCTACACTTAATTGCCACAAAAAGGCGGCAACGTTTAGACCAATCAGTACATAGGTGACTACTGGCTTCTGTTTTACGGAATTCATGGTGTGGAGGCGAGGGGACTCGAACCCCTGACCCCCGCCTTGCAAAGGCGGTGCTCTACCAACTGA
The DNA here is from genome assembly GCA_016870945.1 of Actinomycetota bacterium. Classification (GTDB taxonomy): domain Bacteria; phylum Actinomycetota; class Actinomycetes; order S36-B12; family UBA5976; genus VGAH01. The sequence goes on from VGAH01000017.1 coordinate 2,028, forward strand.
GCTACGCCCCCGTCCGACTCAAAGAGAAAACCAGACAGGAATATTCGAACTAACTTAGGTCGGCTGATTCTCCCACTGGGTAGCCCCCCGTGTCGATTGAGGTCACTTTGCCCCAAACGTCATCGCCATTACCTGCTTCTTGCAACTTGCGATAGATGAATAGCCCAGCCGCTGTTGCTAAGCCAATTAGTACCAAAGTCCCTAGCGCTTTTCTCATCACTACTCCTTTAGGCAATTGTGCATGACCGACGATTTACTCGCAGAGCCAGGTAGTAGTGGGCCTAAGTGGACTTGAACCACTGACCTCTTCCTTATCAGGGAAGCGCTCTAACCAAGCTGAGCTATAGGCCCAAAACCTAACGAAGCGTAGTGCCCTCAAAAACTTAAGCAGACTCTTCTAGAAGAGTCACTTCCACGCCCCCAACGAGTTTCGCAATGCCGTTATAGATGACAGCTACTGCGCCAGACAAAACTGTGACGACAACAATCTGAAAAATGGCGAAGACCACTGCGATTCCAATCACTCGAGGAAGAGAAAGCAGGGCTGTTACATCTAGCGCAGCAGCACCGACACCAAATAGTTCGGTGAAAAGCGCGCTTAATGCCGTCAGTGACCCGGTGATTTGCGCGATGACCCAAACGAAAACCACTGCTAGCACAGTCGCCAAGCCCATTAACACGCTTACCAAAAACACGACAGAGATCAGCGAGAGAGGGTCGATGCGCGACAGGCGCCAGCGAGCACGGTTTATGGCAGCCAAATCAAACCTCCGGGATGCCCGATAGCGCGACAGCCACCACTTTTTCATCACCTCGAAGATCCATAAAAGCGACCCCCATGGTGTCACTGCCAGTGGCCCGGATCTCAGAGACCTTCGTTCTTAGTACTACCCCGTTTGAGGCGATTGCAAAAAGTTCTTCATGCGGCTCGGCAACTACTGCACCTGCTAACTCACCTCGGTCGTCAGTCAATCGCATTGCTCTAACCCCTAGACCGCCACGACCCTTGCTTAACCATTCACTCAACTCGGTTCGCTTAGCAAAACCCTCATTGGTGACGGTGACCAGCGATGCCTTTGGTCTTACCACTTCTAGTGACAACGCGCAATCCTTAGTGTCACGAAAACGCATGCCAATTACCCCGCCAGCAGCTCGCGCCATAGGCCTCAAGGTTTGGTCATCGGCGCCAAAACGCACAGATCTAGCGCTCTTTGAAACCATGAGTAACTCATCTTTAGGTGAAACTAACCGCGCGGCGATTACTGAATCACCGTCGCGCAATCGAATGGCCTGCACACCCCCGCTTCGAGTCGAATCAAATTCAATTAACGGGGTCTTCTTAACTACACCTCTGGCAGTAGCCAACACCAAATACTTCGCCACTGAGTAATCACGAATCGAAACTATTTGAGCGATCGTTTCATTGGCCTTGAAGGCAAGCAAATTCGCCACGTGTTGGCCACGAGCGTCTCTGCCACCTTCACCGACCTCATAAGCGTGCAAGCGATAAACGCGGCCGAGATTTGTGAAAAAGAGAACCCAGTCATGGGTATTGGCAACCAACAAATGTTCGACGACATCGTCTTCACGTAAGTTCGCACCGCGAACACCCTTGCCGCCGCGCTTTTGGGCTCGATAGGCGTCAGACTTAGTTCGCTTGATATAGCCGGTTCGGGTAATAGTTATCACGATGTTCTCTTGAGCTATCAGATCTTGATCGGCAACTTGTTCTTCCATAGGGACAATTTGGGTCTTTCGCTCGTCCCCGAAGCGATCGACAATCTCTTTTAATTCAGAACTAACGATCTTTCGCTGGCGTGAGTCTTTAGCCAGGATGTCTTGGTAGTCCTTAATTGCCGCAGTTACCTCAGCATGCTCATCAATGATCTTCTGTCGCTCTAGCGCGGCCAAACGACGCAATTGCATTTCTAATATTGCGGTCGCTTGAAGATCGTCAATCGTCAACATCTCTTTTAAGCTTTCTTTTGCGATATCAGCCGTAGCTGAAGCACGAATAAGAGCGATTACCTCGTCTAGGGCATCAAGGGCTGCCAGGTACCCGTTAAGAATGTGAACGCGCTTTTGGGCTTCATTTAAGCGATAGGTAGTTCGCCTCTGAATAACCTCAATCTGATGCAACACCCATTCGCGTACGAGCGCATCAAGGGTGAGAGTGCGCGGCACCCCGTCCACCAAGGCCAACATGTTTGCGCCGAATGTCTCTTGCAATTGCGTGTGCTTGTAAAGATTGTTGAGTACAACTTGGGGCACCGCATCTTTCTTTAGGACGATAACTATGCGCATACCCGTTCGAGCAGACGAGTCATCACGGATGTCGGCGATGCCCTGGATTCGCCCGGAGTCAACGTGTTCTGCAATTCGAACCTTCAAGTTGTCTGGATTCACCTGATAGGGCAATTGGGTAATCACAAGTGTGTTTCGGCCTTTGGTGTCTTGGTCAACCTCGACGACGGCTCGCATGGTGATTGCACCTCGCCCAGTGCGATAGGCCTCTTCGACCCCTTTGCGCCCAAGAATGAGAGCACCAGTCGGAAAATCCGGCCCGCTAATAATTGAAAGCAACGCTGTCACTGTGGTCTCGGCGTCAGCGTCTGGGTTGTCGAGGACCCATTGAGCTGCTTCGGCGACCTCACGCAAGTTGTGGGGCGGAATATTGGTAGCCATTCCGACCGCAATTCCGTTACTGCCATTGACCAGCAGGTTGGGGAATCTACTCGGCAAGATCGTTGGCTCTTGGGTGCGTCCGTCGTAGTTATCAACGAAAGAAACGGTGTCTTCGTCAATGTCACGCACCATTTCGATGGCGAGGGCAGACATTCGTGATTCGGTGTATCGCATTGCGGCCGGTGCGTCATTACCTGGTGAACCGAAATTGCCTTGCCCGTCAACTAACGGGTAACGGAGCACCCAAGGCTGCGCTAAACGCACTAAGGCGTCATAGATAGCTGAGTCACCGTGCGGGTGGTAATTACCCATGACGTCACCAACGACACGTGCACACTTCGAAAAACCGCGATCAGGGCGATAGCCACCCTCAAACATCGAATAAAGAACTCGACGATGAACAGGCTTTAAACCATCACGCACATCAGGAAGTGCTCGCCCAACAATGACACTCATCGCGTAATCGAGATAAGACCGCGAAACCTCGGACTTGATATCGACGGGGTCGACTCGCCCCACAGGCTTAGTCACATCTGACGAAACAGCCATAGGAAAACTAGATGTCTAAGAAACGTACGTCATGTGCGTTCTTTTGAATGAACTTTCTTCGCGACTCAACATCTTCGCCCATGAGAACACTGAACATCTCGTCAGCCGCCATCGCGTCTTCAAGCTTTACTTGCAACAACACTCGAGTTTCAGGATTCATCGTTGTCTCCCACAATTCATCAGAGTTCATTTCGCCTAGACCCTTGTAGCGTTGAATTCCCTCGCCCTTAGGTAGGCGTTTACCGGCTGCTAGCCCGGCTTGCACCAAGCCGTCTTTTTCTTGATCGGAATATGCGTAATCAGGCGACTCGCGAATCCATTTGATCTTGTAGAGGGGTGGTTGCGCCAAATAGACCCGCCCGTCTATCACAAGTTGGCGCATGTACCTAAACAAAAGTGTCAACAACAGCGTACGAATGTGTTGCCCATCAACGTCGGCATCGGCCATCAAAATGATCTTGTAATAGCGCAAGCGCGCCGCATCGAATTCATTCTGAATGCCCGTACCCAGTGCCGAGATCAAAGCTTGGACTTCGGTGTTCGCCAACACCTTGTCTAGCCGAGCTTTCTCAACATTCAAGATCTTGCCTCTAATAGGCAGAATCGCTTGGATTTTCGAATCGCGACCGTTCTTTGCCGAGCCACCGGCAGAGTCACCCTCGACGATAAAAAGTTCGCATTCTTCAGGTTCAGTGCTCTGGCAGTCAGACAGCTTGCCCGGCAGACTTGAAGACCCCAGTAAGCCTTTGCGGTTTCTCGCTAGGTCGCGAGCTTTACGAGCGGCGATTCGTGCAGTGGCAGCCGCAACCGCTTTCTTGACAATTTCTTTACCTTCGTTTGGGTTAGCTTCCAGCCAGGCACTCATATGTTCATTGACTGTGCTCTGAACAAAAGTTTTTGCTGACGTATTGCCAAGCTTTGTTTTTGTCTGACCTTCAAATTGAGGTTCTCGGAGCTTCAACGACACGATTGCAGTCAAGCCCTCGCGCACGTCTTCGCCAAGAAGGTTCTGGTCTTTTTCTTTTAGGATTCCCCATGTTCGCGCATATTTGTTTATGAGCGAAGTTAAAGCTGTTCGAAGACCTTCTTCGTGTGTGCCACCCTCTTGGGTATTGATGGTGTTAGCGAAGGTGAATATTGCCTCGTTGTAGCCGTGGTTCCATTGCAGAGCAAGGTCTAAAGCCATGCCTCTTCTATCGCTGTTAGATTGCACATGCACAACCGAGCTATTGACTAATGGCTCACCTTTAAGCCCATTGAGGTAAGAGACAAAGTCGACGATTCCACCCGGGTAACAAAGTCGCAAAGTTGAATCATCGGTAGCGGGCCCCGTCCGTTCGTCTATCAAGGTGATTGACAAACCGGCGTTTAAGAAAGCAATCTCGCGAAACCGAGTGGCTAAGTCGTTAAAAGAGAATTGCGTTGTTTCGAAGATATCTTTGTTTGGCCAAAAGGTAACGGTGGTACCCGTCTCTGAGACGGCTTTGCCTTTCTTTAGCGGCGCCTTCGGCTCGCCGTTGCGATAGGTCTGATGCCACTCCGCGCCAGATCGCTTAACTATTACTTCCAATTTTTCAGACAAGGCGTTAACGACAGACACGCCAACTCCGTGGAGTCCGCCAGACACCGCATAGCCCTGGCCGCCAAACTTGCCGCCAGCGTGCAAAGTTGTTAGTACGACCTCGAGAGCTGAACGCTTTTCAGTCGGGTGCTCATCTACGGGTATGCCTCGCCCGTTATCAACTACGCGAACGCCCCCGTCCGCAAGCAAAGTAATCTCGATTTCGGTGGCATGACCCGCCATCGCCTCGTCAACCGAGTTATCGACGACTTCGTAGACAAGATGATGCAGCCCTCGCTCGCCGGTCGACCCGATGTACATTCCTGGACGCCGGCGGACTGCCTCAAGACCCTCGAGGACTTGGATGTCTGATGCGTCGTAAGTAGTGCTCATCGCCCCCCTAAGTCGCGATTAGCACGACCGATTAAGGCCCCAAGTTTACGTTTCAGCTCACTGCGGCGCCCCCGAGGGTGGCCTAAAACTGCAATCTGTGGAAACTAACCCCATGTTCACGTGAGACCCCTCGAAAATCACCCCAACTGTCTCAAATTGCAGAAAACGGCCCTTATTGAGCCTATTTCTAGGTGAGCGAGGAACCTCGCCGGTAGGCACGCCTCTGGCCTCCCGCATGAGTCCGGATGACCAGTTTTGCGACTCTTTTACTGCCGAAGTGCTCGTTGATGCGAGTGATCATTTGTCGCTGAAGCAATTTGATTTGTGTTGCCCACGCAGGTGAATCTGCAACCAACACCAGCTCGCGCGTCTGAGCCAAATACGCCTCTGGGTGAACATGGGCCGCGATCTCGGCCCCCACCAGAAAGGGCCACTGGCTGACAATCGTGCCCTCAGCCATAGCCCCCGACCAGCCTTTCTGGCTCGCCGTCGTTGCCAATGCCTCCCCAAGGCGGACGGGGTCGCGCGCGCCGTTGCCCGAACCGCTGAACTGGGCTTCGACATTCGAGGCTTTCGACCGAAACCATTTGCGGCGTCTACGAGACGGCAATTACTTCACCTTCTTTGATTTGAAACGAATGATTCCAAATCGAATTTGGCACATCGCTTGCAACAGCGGTCGTAATCAGCACCTGCTCTGCTTTAGGAAACCTACTAACTAGTAACTCTCGCCTACTGGAATCTAGCTGGGTAAAGACGTCATCAAGCAATAAAACTGGTGGGTCGTCATACCTCGCTGCTAGCAAGTCAAACTCGGCAACGCGCCACACCAAAGCCACCGACCAGGCTTCGCCCTGACTTGCGTGCGTGCGTGTAGGTAAATTGTTGATACTGACCTCAATATCGTCTCGGTGAGGGCCAACCATGGTGATTCCTCGAATCACTTCGACCTCTCGCATTTCTTCAAGCGCACCGTGAAGTTGCTCTCTAATGGCTTCGTCAGAAGACCAGCTGCCGTAACTAACGCTCTTTGGTTGATAGACGACTGTTAAGTCATCTCGTGAGTCAGTTAGAGCTTTGTACAACTCAGTTAGCTCAGGCTTAAGCACCTCGAGAATTTGATGACGTGCCAACAAGAGTTTGCTCGCACACCGTGTATAAGAATCGTCCCAATCGGCCAAAAGCTCTATGTTTCTTGACCGAATGGCGCCGGTACTTTTCTGAATCTCTTTAAGAAGTGAGTTTCTCTGCTTTAGTGCTCTGTCAAACTCACTACGTAAACGCCCGTGAAAAGCCCAATAGTTTGCAAAGAATTGGTCGAGTTGATTACGGCGATAAGACGCATCCCCTCTAACTAGATCTAGGTCTTCGGGTGCAAACAAGACGGTTCGAAGTTTGTTTCGAAACTTTCTCGCCTGACTGACAGCACCTCTGTTGACTGATAAAGCTCGGCGGCCGCCGTCATTGAGTTGAACTTCTAGGACTTCGCTTCCTTCTTTTTCTCTTACTCGAGCTATTACTTGAGTATTTGACGCGCCACGCCTAATCAGTGTTTGAGTGTCACCAAGGCGGTGGCTCTCTAGCTGAGATAGGTAATAAACGGCTTCAAGAACGTTGGTTTTGCCAGAACCGTTTTCAGCCACAAAAACGCTGATCCCGGTGCGTAGGTCAATCGTCGCTTCTAAGTAGTTGCGAAAATTCTTTACGTGAAGTCGCTCGAGCCACACACCTCAGCCAGGTAAGCGGATAGGCATAAGGAGGTACTGATAGCTCAGATCTGGTTCTTCGTTTGTTTTGGCTACGCCCACTATTACAACGGGTTTTGTCGGGCCATTAAAAGCGAATCGTGCTCGCTCAGTTGCGAGGTTATTGAGACCATCGAGAAGGTAGGACGGGTTAAACGCGATTTCGAACCCTTCGCCTTGTAGTGAACCGGTGATCACCTCACGCGCCGTGGCTTCATCACCTACTGCGGCGGCGGTCACAACCACCTCGGAGTCGCTTAAGGCCAGCCGCACAAGGGGGCTCTTGCGATCAGTTACCAGGGTTACACGTTTGACTGCCTCTACTAGTTCTGCAACATCAATAAAAAGTTGAGTTGTTGATTCAGTTGGTAAAAGTGATCTGAACTTTGGAAATTCAGAATCTAACAATCTTGTAGTCGTAACCGCTTTGTCTGAATCTAGACCGAATAGCTTTTCGCCCTCAGTTTGATTCGCTAGATGTAGTGAAATTGATTTCTTATTTACGAGTGGTCTTGTTGACTCGAGCAACGTTCGTGCGGGCACCAAGGCCGAGAACTCTAATTCTGGAGAACTAGGAACCCAAACTAGTTCTTTTATCGCCAATCTAAATCTGTCTGTGGCGGCTAGAGTAATTTTGTCCTTACTAATCTCAATCTTTATTCCAGTTAGCATCGCAACGTTTTCTTCTCTTCCTGCTGCGATTGATGTTTGTGCAACTGAGTAAGAAAAATCGGAAGCCGATACAGAACCAATTGCTGGTGGGGTGTTAGGGAGCTCTGGATAGTCAGAGATATTTAGTGTTGGTAATGAGTATTGGGTCTTACCGCAACTTAGAGTTAGTTTGCTTCCGTCATAGCTTGCGTTTACTGGCTGATTAGGTAGTGCCTTAGTAATTTCACTTAAGAGTCTACCAGGAACTAAAACTTCGCCTTGAGTCTCGATTTTGGCGTCTACCTCGATGGTTGAAGAAACTTCATAGTCAAACGATGAGAAAACTAAAGTTTTTTCTTTTGTGGTGAGTTTTACACCGCCGAGACTTAGTGTCGGCAGCCTTGTTGGTAAAGATCTAGAAACCCAATTGACAGCATTGGTTAGCTCGTCGCGCGAAATAGTAAATTTCAAATTCTTATTTTCCCCATATATGAATATCTATAGATAGATAAATTAAATTCGTAGTAGTAGTAGGGGCTGTTAGAAGTGTGGGAATCTACAAAAAATCCAAGTGGAACGGGGTGGCGAACAATTAAACGCCTAACTAAGAAATACCCAGATTGAGCCCAGGCTGTGGATAACTCAACCAAACCCGCATAAAACCCACAGAAAACAAAGGTCACAAACAAGTTATACACAGACTTTCAACAGGTGGGGATGTGTCTAGAGAAACAGGTGTGGCGCCCAAGGCTCACGCTGCCGTTTTGGCTTGCGACCGAATTCTGGCCGTTAGATCTGCTACTTGGTTATAGAGCCCACGCCTTTCTGCCATCAACTGTCGGATCTTGCGTTCGGCGTGCATAACGGTGGTGTGGTCACGGCCACCGAACGCCTGGCCAACCTTTGGCAGCGAGAGATCTGTCAGCTCACGGCATAGGTACATGGCGACTTGCCGAGCAGTCACGAGCGACCTAGACCTCGAAGCCCCAGTGAGGTCAACTAGAGAAAAGCCAAAATAACTGGCTGTTTGCGACATGATCATCGAAAGGGTGATTTCTGGGCTGGTTTGATCTGGTAGAAGGTCACGCAAAACAACCTCAGCCAAGGCGACATCTACTGGTTGACGATTGAGATTGGCGAAAGCACTTACTCGAATCAGGGCGCCTTCTAGTTCGCGAATGTTGGTCGTTATGCGGTCGGCGATGAACTCCATAACTGTGGCTGGCACGACCAATCGCTCAGCCGCAACCTTTTTGCGCAAGATGGCTATGCGGGTCTCAAGGTCTGGGGGTTGAATGTCGGTCATCAAGCCCCACTCAAATCGATTACGCATGCGTTCTTCGAATTCATGCAATTGTTTCGGCGGTAGATCTGACGTCACGACTATCTGCTTGTTTGCGTTGTGCAAAGTGTTAAAAGTGTGAAAAAACTCTTCTTGAGTTTGAACCTTACCGCTTAAAAACTGAATATCGTCGATCAAGAGGACGTCTACCTCGCGGTATCTACGTTGAAAAGAAGCAGACTTGTCATCACGAATCGAATTAATGAAATCGTTCGTGAACTCTTCGGAACTGACATACCTAACACGGGTACTTGGGTAGAGATTGCGGCTGTAATGCCCAATGGCGTGTAGCAAATGAGTCTTGCCAAGACCAGATTCGCCGTAGATAAAGAGCGGGTTGTAGGCACGCGCAGGCTGTTCAGCAACCGCCACAGCCGCAGCGTGTGGGAACCTATTACTTGAGCCAATTACGAATGCGTCAAAAACGTACTTTGGATTAAGGCGACTGCCATCGTCGCTGGCTAACGCCGTGCGCTTCTCGAAGTTACGAGAATGTCGCTGCGCGGTTTGTGTCGCACCACCGGCAATCGGTTGGTTGACCTCTCGTGCCGCTTCGCGCGCGGCGGTAAATAGATCTGGCTCTTGTGAAAGTGGTTGGTCTGCAATATCAACTTCGCCCTCAGGAATCTCAATTGATTTGTCGATGGTGATGGCGACCGTTACTGGCTGACTCGCAATCGCCGTGAGTGATGAGTTCAGAGGGTTCTTCAACTGGGTCTCAATTGCTTCTTTTGTGAATTCGTTCGGGACGGCGATTAGTAATGTGCCTTCGATCAAGGTAAGGGGTTTGCTAAGGCTAAGAAAGACTCGTTGTTGTGGGGCTATGTCGGCGCTTTGCAGTGATTCCAGGGCAGATTCCCAAAGATCAGCAATAGATATTTGGTTTGGCATCTTTCCCTTCGATTGTTATGAAAAAGTTGATCGCCTGTGGACAGTAGTTGTTACCGAATGGGTGGGCAAGGGGGTTATTCACAGGCGACCACAAACGTCGCACGAGTCACTTGGCAGTCTGCCGCGATAACCAACCCCGATTGGCTCGAGCTTCATCCCACGCGTACCATTTGGCACAACAGTTCGTGAGGGGACAGATTTGAAGCGCACATTTCAACCGAACAACCGACGACGTGCTCGCAAGCATGGTTTTCGCGCACGCATGCGAACCCGCGCTGGTCGTGCCATTTTGGCGGCTCGGCGTAAGAAAGGTCGCGCTCGGCTGAGTGCCTAAGGTGCTTTCGAAAGAGCAGCGCCTAAGTCGATCTAGTGACTTCAAATCCACCGTGCGAATGGGGACTCGTAAGAAGGCGGGGAATTTCGTGCTTTACCGCGCTCAGGTTGCCGGTGGCGATACCAAGGTTGGGTTCATCGTCGGTAAAGACGTGGGCAACGCGGTGGCTCGACATCGGCTAAGCCGTCAACTTCGCCACATCGTTCGACAACTACCCCCTGCACCGGCAGGTACTAACTCTGTAGTGCGTTGTCTGCCCGGGGCGAGCAAAAGTACTTTTCAAGAGATGCAGCGTTCGTTGGCTTCCATTTGGTGAAGCAAGTCGCGACTGGTTTGATCAAGGCATACCAATTAGGTCTATCGCCTTTGCTTGGTCAGAATTGCCGCTATCACCCGTCTTGTTCAAATTACGCAGCACAAGCGATAAAGATCCATGGTCTTTTCAAGGGCGTCGCACTTGGCTCATGGCGCCTTTGTCGGTGCAACCCCTTTAGCGGTGGCGGTTTTGACCCCGTCCCTGATTCGGGTAAGTGGCTACCCGATGTGTACCCAGATGGGCGACCGCGCTGATGTATGAATTCATTGATTCAGTTCTCTCGCCAATCATCTTCGTTATCACATGGCTACTTTTTTATTTTCATGAAGGGTTGAGTTTGGTGCTGCCACCGGCAGCTGGAATTACTTGGGCCTTAGCAATCGTGTTCTTAGTTATCTTGATTCGAATTCTTTTGATTCCATTATTTGTGCGACAAGTTCGCAGCATGCGAGGGATGCAATTGCTGCAACCGAAGATGAAAGAAATTCAAACCAAGTTTGGACACGATCGTGAACGTATGGGGCAAGAGATGATGAAGCTTTACCGAGAGACGGGCACGAACCCGTTTGCATCTTGCCTTCCGATCTTGTTGCAAGCACCCATATTTTTCGCCCTTTTTCGAGTGCTTCAGGCAGGTGTAGCCCAGAAGGTTCCGTTGGGGTATTTCGAAAACCATGTCGAGGCCTTGTTGCAAGCGAACGCCGCAACTTTGTTTGGCGTGCCACTGTGGGGTTTTTTCAGCGGTGCCGACGAAACCCCGAACCCAACTGCAACTCGCATTCTCACAATGGTGCTGGTCGTGTTGATGTCTATTACAACTTTTATTACTCAACGCCAATTGATTGTGAAGAACACAGCGGCTGACAACCCGGTAGTCCGCCAGCAAAAAATCATGCTCTATTTGTTTCCCATCATGTTTGCAGTCGGCGGAGTTTTCTTTCCGTTAGGTGTTTTGATCTACTGGCTAACGACAAATATCTGGTCGATGGGTCAGCAGTTTTGGATTATTCGTAATAACCCAAGCCCAGGGACGCCGGCTTACGCTGCTTGGGAGGCGCGCAAGAAACAAAAAGCGAAAGAGAAAGCAATCAAGCGTGGCGAGGTACCCGAAGAAGAGCCTGAACCTCAGCCGATAGTTCGACAACAGCCAAAACGAAAGAGTCGTAAACGCAGAAAGGGGAACTGACCCGATGAGTGATTCAGACTTGCTGGTCAAAGAAGGTGATATCGCAGCCGATTACATCGAGGGGCTACTTGACATAATCGATGTGGACGGCGATATCGACATCGACGTCGAGGGCACGCGAGCTTCGGTGCGGGTACTCGGTGAAGGTTTGGACAATTTGGTCGGCACCAATGGTGACGTGCTTGAGGCGCTGCAAGAGTTGACTCGGCTTGCCGTCATCCGTGAGACGGGTGAAAGAAGTCGTTTGATGCTCGACATCGCAGGTTTTCGTGAGCAGGTTCGAGCCAAGGCGAAAGACTCGGCCCTCGAGGCAGTTAAGAAGGCGAAAGAAACCGGCGAACCCGTCGAGCTCGAGCCGATGAACGCTTTCGAGCGCAAAGTGGTTCACGACGTCGTTGCTGAGGCTGGTTGCACGAGCGAATCTGAAGGCGAAGAGCCCGACAGATTTATCGTTGTGCTGCCCCCGTCCAAAGGTGACTAACGCTCTAGCTCGCGATCTCTACCCGGCCGCTTACCCTCAGCTTGAGAAATTCGTCCACCTTCTTGAGACGGACGGGGTCACCCGCGGCCTAATTGGGCCCAACGAGGGCCCGCGGCTGTGGGAACGCCATATCGTCAATTGCGCGTTGGTCGAAGCCTTGGTGCCGGTCAACGGGTCGGTCGTGGATATGGGGTCTGGTGCTGGGCTACCTGGGTTAGTGCTGGCACTGGTGCGGCCAGACATCACTGTCTCACTGGTTGACACTCAAGCCAGACGGGTGCGGTTCTTGACCGAGGCGATCGAGCAGCTGGGCCTTGAGAGCCGGTGCACGGGCGCTCAGGGGCGGTTCCCTGAGGCCTGGGGGGCACAAGTGAGCCTGAAGGTAGGGGCCGTAGTAGCTCGAGGCCTGGCCCCGCTAACTGATTTGGTGGGGTTGGCCTGGCCGGCGGTGCGCGAGGGGGC
>VGAH01000018.1 GCA_016870945.1 Actinomycetota bacterium
GCGACCTACGTTCGATAAACCTCGGTATCGAAGTCGCCCTCGAGTCACCCGCGCCACCAACAAATGGCACGGTTACTTTGGCTCGCACGGCAGATACGTTTATAAACTTTCGACCGGCTAGCGCTGAGCTAACGAAGGGTGCCAAGGCGAATCTTCGTGAACTTGTTGCTGGGGCAAAGGGCAAGAAAATCAAGCAGGCACGCGTGGACGGGAAGACCCTCTATATAGCGGCTGACTTTGCGCGTGAGTTAGCGCGCGAGCGAGTGGCGGCGATTTCTGGCCAGTTGCGTAAGTTGGGTGTGAAGCAGAAGATCCAGAAGCGGGTTGTGCCGACTAAAGAGATTAAAGATCGGCAAGTGCGAAAGTATGAGGTGACCCTGCGGTTTAGGTAAGACCGCTGCCCACGTAAGCCCTTCAGATAAGAATGCTCGAGCCAGTGGTTGGTTCTTGTAGTCTCACCCCACGTGACCATCAGGGCTATTCGTTTATTTGGTGACCCAGTTCTTCGTAGCAAGGCCGACGAGGTTCGTGAGTTCGATAAGTCACTTAGGCAATTAGTAGATGACATGACCGAGACCATGCTTGAAGCCCCAGGCCAAGGCCTGGCTGCACCACAAATCGGTGTGCCGCTTCGGGTATTCACCTATCACGTCGACGAGATCGGTGTCGGACACGTGATTAACCCCGTCCTCGAACTTTCCACCGAATCTGAGGTTGACATCGAGGGGTGTCTATCTATACCTGGGCTTACTTTCGATGTTCAGCGCCCCATTAGCGCAAAACTCAAAGGCCAAAACGCCGAAGGCGAGGCGTTAGAGATCGAGGCCAGTGAACTTTTGGCTCGAGTGTTTCAACATGAGGTTGACCATCTTGACGGGGTGCTCTATTTACAAAGGCTCACCAAAGAGTTACGAAAAGAGGCAATGTCTCAGATTCGCCAAGCCGAGTGGTTTGGTATGCCAGATACCTTTACTGCCGGCATCACTAGCTCTGAGCCAAAACCAAAAGATTCGAGCGATTCAGTGTCGCCAAAGGCTGCGGAACTTGCATGAGATTGGTATTTGCCGGCACACCTAAGAATGCAGCTGAGACTTTGTCGGCCATCGTTGAGGCAGGCCATGAAGTAGTTGGCGTGGTTACCCGTCCGCCTGCACCTTCTGGGCGTGGGCGAAAGCCGCGCGAGTCTGCGGTGGCAGCACTTTCTCGAGATCTGGGCCTTGACCTCTTTGACCCGCAATCAATGCGTCGCCCGAACGTGTTTGCTTGGATTAAAGAACGTGAGCCAGAGGTTGCGGTGGTGGTTGCCTACGGCGGGTTAGTGCCACCAAATTTGTTGACAGTGCCTGAGTTTGGTTGGGTCAACATCCATTATTCGTTGTTGCCTAGGTGGCGTGGTGCGGCACCGGTTGCCCATGCCATAGCCCACGGTGACACCACCACCGGTGTGACTGTGTTCGAACTCGAAGTTGGTCTTGACACTGGCCCGGTGTTGGCTGCGCGTGAGGCAGAGATCTTGGCCACTGATACGACCGGTGCGTTGCTTGGCCGGCTTACCGGTATTGGTTCAGACTTAATTACCGAAGTGCTCGCAGACTTTGATGCCTACGCAGATAACGCGAGGCCTCAACCCACCCAGGGTGTTTCATTCGCGCCCAGGCTGCAAGTTACTGACGCGAAAGTTCGCTGGGGTTCTTCGGCGGTAGAGGCTGATCGATGGTTACGTGCGACTACGCCAAGCCCTGGGGGGTGGGCCAGTTTTGCCAACGCTCGAATTGGCATAGCACCTTTTGTAAAAGTGATCGCCGATGAGGGCGACATTGATGCTGCAATGGGGTTTGAGATCGAGCCAGCCCTCGCTCACCCTGGCCAGATTCTGCTCACCAAAGATGGCGTTTGGGTGAGGTGTCGCCAAGGGGTAGTGCAACTTGGTGAGGTAAAGCCAGCTGGCAAACGTTTAATGCTTGCTACTGATTGGGTGCGGGGTTTGCGCGGGGTCACTCTCGCCTTCGATTAACACGTTTGCGGTAAAATTCAGCGTGAAGTCAGAGCGATTCAAGTGCAAGCAAGCTCTTTTGAGGCGAATGTTTGTCTCACCTCTCGCCTTGGTGGTGGCTGCGAGCGTTGTTCTTGCTGGTTTTGCGTCGCACTCGAACGTGGTCTCGACTAACCCGAGGGCTGGGGCAACCCTTACGACGGTTCCTAAGCAAATGGTTTTCAAGTTTTCAGACGGAATCATCGATCGGGGCACGACCTTTACCTTTACTGATCGAACCAAGATGTATTACCCGCCGCTGGAATTTCGGCCTAAGGGCACGACCGTCAGGGTGAGCTTGCCCAAGAACCCAGCACCAGGGCCGATAACCGTTTATTACAGAGTTCTAAGTGCTGACGGGCACCCGGTTCAGGGCAAAGTCGAGATGACGTACGCACCGCCTGGGGCGAACGCCTCGTGAGTAGCTCGCCAGAGATTTCGGTCAGCGTGCTTTCTGGCGACCTCGCGGATCTCAAAACGACCACGAAATTGATCGATGCCCAGACCGATTGGGTGCACGCCGACGTCATGGACGGGCACTTTGTGCCGAATTTAACCTTCGGCAACGAAGTAGTAGCCGCTTTAGCGAAGCAGACCGATAAGCCAGTTGAAGCGCACCTGATGATCGAAGACCCAGACCGATGGGCCGGCGCTTACGCGAAGGCAGGTGCAAAACGAGTGATATTTCATCTTGAGGCCGCTAAAGACCCGAGCGCCATCATCAAGCAATTGCGCGAGCAAGGGGCTGAGGTCGGTATCGCCATTAAGCCAGCAACACCAGTGGCCAGCTTGAAACCATTCTTGGGCGAAGTTGACTTGGTGCTAGTTATGACTGTCGAACCGGGTTTTGCCGGCCAAAAGCTAATGCCCGAGACACTTGAAAAGGTTGCAGAAGTCAAGCACCTGGTGGCTGATCTCACGACGCCACCCAGAATTGAAGTAGACGGTGGCATCAACGAAGAGACGATCGTCAAGGCTGCCCAAAGTGGCGCCGACGTATTCGTTAGTGCCTCAGCTGTTTATGGCGCTAATGACCCAGCCGCGATGGTCAAACACTTACGCGAGCTCGCGGCGTCAAATCGTGACTAGCAACAAACTAACGCCCCATGAAAGGGCGGCCCTTGCTCGGGCCATTGAATTGGCCCGCGACTCTCGCCATTTAAACAAGGGGAACCCACAGGTTGGCGCGGTGGTGCTCGACGCCAAAGGGTGGTTTATTGCTGAAGGTACACACCAAGGCAAAGGCACCCCGCACGCTGAGGCACTGGCCTTAAACCTTGCTGGCAAAAAAGCAGAAGGTGGCACGTTGTGTGTGAGCCTCGAGCCTTGTGATCATTTTGGGGCCACCCCACCTTGCACGACAGCGATCTTGCGAGCTGGCATCAAACGCGTTGTATATGGTGCAAGTGACTTAACTCAAGTTGAATCATCTAGCCAATTGCTAATTGAGGTTGGCGTGAGTGTGGTAACACCGCCACCCGAGAGCCCCGAGGGCATCGCTGCACGAGAAGTCACCCATCGCTGGGCATTTGCACAGAAAGTTGGCAGACCTTATGTCACTTGGAAGGTCGCAACCAGCATTGACGGCTTTCTTGCATCTGGCACGCCCGGGGTCGGTTGGTTTACTTCTGAACAGTCACGCTCGGATGTTCATGACTTACGTGAGTTGGCAGACGCAGTGGTAGTTGGCACCTCGACTGTGATCACTGATGATTCTCGCCTTACCGCACGAACGGCTGACGGCAAATCTCTAAGGCAGGTGCAGCCAATTCGTGTCGTGGTTGGTGATAGTGAGATACCGCCAAAGAGCAACGTCAACGACCACACCGCACCCACCTGGTTCGAACCCAAACAAGAGCCTCTAGCGCTACTAAAGAAGCTTTACTCACGAGGCGTCAATCACGTTCTGCTAGAAGCTGGCCCCACCCTCTCGAACACGTTTCTCGATGCCGGCCTGATAGACGAAGTGGTCTGGTTTTTGGCCCCGGTCTGGTTCGGCAATTCGAAGGGGGTACGGCGAATCGACCCAAAGCGGATGCAAGAACTGCGAGCATTAAGTGTCGTTGAGCGCGGTGGCGACATTCGCATACATGGTTATCTAACCTCTATCTGATGTTTACCGGTCTAGTACAAGACATCGGCGAGATTTCAGATGTTGGCAGTGGTTCAAACGGCACCACTTGCTTGACCATCAGGGCACCGATATTTGCGGGCGATATCACGATCGGCGAATCGATATCTGTTTCAGGGGTTTGCCTAACCGTGACTACCCACAGGCCCAAAGACTTAGAAGTCGAAGTCGAGGTAATGGGTGAGACTCTTGCCAGATCGTCTTTGAGCGACAAGTCAGTTGGTGACAAGGTGAACCTAGAGCGGGCACTGCTGGCAACCGATCGCCTTGGCGGGCACATCGTGCAAGGACACGTTGACACCACCGCCAATGTGATGGCCCTACGCGATGACCCGGCTTGGCGAATCATCGAGTTCACACTCGGTGACGATTACCGCAAATACATAGTTGAGAAGGGCTCGATCACCCTAGATGGGGTCTCGCTAACTGTTGCTGCCGTTGATAAGACCCCAGGCTCAGCAAGCTTTGAGGTCGCCCTTATTCCAACCACTTTGAACGCCACCACATTGGGCCAACTTGGGCCCGATTCAAAAGTAAACGTCGAGTTCGATGTCATGGCCAAATACGCCGAATCGATTGCGAGCGCGTAAACACCCCGTCCAACCTGAGATGATTCACCTGTGAGCGGCTCAACGAACACCTCGCCGACCAACGCGGTGCCAGCAAATACCTCGCCGACCAACACGGTGACTGAACTCGTCGATGCCGCAGTCGCATCCCTTCGCGCCGGCAAGCCCGTCGTGGTAACAGACGATCAAGACCGCGAAAACGAGGGCGATCTGATCTTGATTGCCGAGTTGGCGACAACCGAGAATTTGGCCTTCATGATTCGTCACACATCTGGGGTGTTGTGTGTGCCGATGCAAGCTGATGACCTTGACCGACTGAACTTGCCACCAATGACTGCGGTAAACGATGACCGCAGACAAACTGCTTACGCGGTTTCAGTCGACGCTAAAGAGAACATAACTACTGGCATCTCGGCTGCAGACAGAGCCCAAACGATTCGCGTGTTAGTCGACCCAAAGAGTGGGCCAAATGACTTAAGCAGGCCAGGGCACGTTTTCCCATTGCGTTCTGCCAGTGGCGGGGTGTTGCGCCGGCCGGGCCACACCGAAGCGGCCGTTGACTTAGCGCGAATCGCGGGTTGCACGCCGGCAGGTGTCATCGCTGAGCTCGTCAAAGACGACGGATCGATGATGCGCTACGACGATTGCAAAGCTTTTGCCCAGGCCCATGGTTTGGTGATGCTCACGATTGCCGACTTGATCTCTTATCGAAGCCAACACGAGAAGCAAGTGACTCAGGTTGCTAGTGCGCGGCTGCCAACTTTGTATGGCGATTTTCAGGCAATCGGATACCAAAGTCTGGTTGACGGCAGCGAGCACGTGGCACTGGTTTGTGGCGAGATCGGCGACGGTGAAGACGTCTTGGTACGAGCTCACTCAGAGTGCTTAACCGGTGATGTCTTTGCATCACTTCGATGCGATTGTGGCAGCCAGCTGCACGCCGCTATGGAGAAGGTGGCAAAAGAAGGACGAGGGGTCGTGCTTTATATGCGTGGCCACGAGGGTCGGGGTATTGGGTTGATGCATAAGTTGCAGGCTTACCAATTACAAGAACAAGGCCAAGACACTGTGGACGCGAATTTGAGTTTGGGTCTGCCAGCAGATGCACGCGATTACGGCACGGGTGCGCAAATTTTGGCCGATCTAGGGGTAAAGTCGATGAGGCTGCTAACGAATAACCCTGCTAAACGAGCCGGGCTTGAAGGTTACGGGCTTTCGATCAAAGAGCGCGTGCCGTTAACGACAGTGCCAACTGAAGAGAATGCTGCGTACTTGAAAACTAAGTCTGAAAAGTTGGGCCACGTTTTGTGAGTGGGGTAGGCGCACCACAAGGTTTAGTTAGTGGGGCTTTGCCGCCAGCGCAGGGCAAAACTATTGCCGTCGTCCAAGCATTGTGGCATGAAGAGATAACGAGCGAACTAGTTAAAGGGGCTAGCTCAACTCTGGCTAAATCTGGCGCAACGGTCGTGAACTATCAGGTCACCGGCGCACTTGAGTTACCACTCGCCGCACAGCGTGCGATCAAGGCCGGGGTTCATGGTGTGGTTGCCGCAGGCCTGGTCTTGAAAGGTGAGACACCGCATTTTGATTTCGTCGCGGCCACCACGATTGATTCGTTAGTCGGTGTTTCACTAGCAACGGGCACACCCATTGGTGTAGCTGTATTGACGTGTTTAAATCTTGAACAGGCGCGTGCGAGGTCGTTACCAGATTCGCCAAGCAACGTGGGTGCTCAGGCCGCCCTGGCAGCGCTCACGTCGCTAACCAACCTGCCCGGCTAACCCACCTGCCCGCGCAGCTCGGCCAGGCTCGTTAAGACAGCCGTCACCTCAGCAAGACCTTGCACACGGTGACTGGCACCGGTTTGACCAACACCAACCTTGATACCCAAATCACCAGGCCCCAACGCCGCAAACCCGCGTTCGTCCGTCAAGTCATCGCCAATAAAAATCGCAGCTGCATCTCGCCCGGGCACTCCCATCGACCCGAGCTCTTGTCGAAAAACCCGCACCGCCTCACCTTTGTCTGGCGCGTGCAGAGCGATCTCAAAGAGGTGCTTACCGGTTTGAATGTATAAACCGTTGGGTTCAACCAGCCCTGCTGTTAACGCCTTTATTAACCCCTCGACCTCTCTGGCCTCACCTTTTTGCGTGTGCATCGCGATGCCGTTGTCTTTAGGTTCGACTATCACGCCTGTTACTTCACTTGCCATCGCTCGCATCTGATTCTCAACATCTTGAAGCAAAGCCAACTCATCGGTTGTTAGCCGAATTGGCCCATCAATCTCGCGTCCGTGCGCCCCGACGACCCGAACGCCTTCGATGTGCCCAACCCGACGATGCAAGTCGGTGTAAGACCTACCCGAAACAACCGCAGCAACTGTTCTCGGGTACTGGGCAAGACGCCCAAGGGCATCTGCATTCTCAGGGTGAATATCAACGTCATTCGGGTCATGAATAAGCGTTGCCAGAGTGCCGTCGAAATCACTGGCCACGATCAACCAGGGGGCGTTGGCTACACGCGAAAGTTCTCGTCCAAGATCTGCATCTACCTCGACCACCAGGTCAGTTTGCCCGTGTCGAGTGCTAATATCGCCAGGTCGAAAACAAACCGACATCACCTCTGACCGAGGTGATGGGCAAGCGGAGATGACTCCCACCGACGTTCGGTCTGAATCAGAACGATCGGTCAAGATCTCGGGGTTCACCTTGCTTGCCGCCACACAGAAATTGGGGGCAAGATCAGCGACGAGCTACGCATAAATGACGAGATTGAAGTTCCTGAAGTCCGAGTGATCGGCCCTGGGGGCGAGCAGATCGGCGTCTTAACAATCGAGCGGGCCCTGGCCATGGCGCAAGAGACCGATTTCGATCTAGTTGAGATAGCCCCCGACGCAAAACCGCCGGTGTGCAAGATCATGGATTTCGGCAAGTTCAAGTACGAGACAGCCGTCAAAGCACGCGAAACCCGTCGCAATCAAACCCACGCAGTCATCAAAGAGATGAAGCTGCGTCCAAAGATCGACCCGCACGACTACGAGACGAAGAAGGCTCACATCGAGCGCTTCTTGAGAGCAGGTGACAAGGTGAAGGTGACAGTGATGTTTAAAGGACGAGAACAGTCACGCCCTGAACTTGGCATTCGCTTACTAAGTCGCTTGGCCGACGATGTGGCCGAGGACGGTGTAGTCGAGCACTCACCTAAGAACAACGGTGGCAACTTGGTGATGGTTATCGGGCCGACTCGACGTAAAGCTGACGTTAAATCTGGTGCTGGCAAGCCCGCACCGCGTGCTGAGGTCTTGACTGATGAAGTAGAGCTCGAGCCTCAATTAAGAAAGGCGAACTGACATGCCAAAGATGAAGACCAAGAGCGCTGCGAAAAAGCGCTTCAAGGTGACTGGCTCAGGCAAGATCACTCACGAGCGAGCCAATCGCCGCCACAACTTTGAAAGCAAGCCAAGTACTAGAACAAGACGCCTTAAAGGCGACAAGGTCGTTAGCGCTGGTGACAAGAAGTCTGTCAAGCGCATGCTGGGTCAGCGATAAAGGGGGCAGCAAATGGCACGAGTAAAGAGGGCGGCTAACGCCCAAAAGAAGCGTCGCGCGATTCTTGAGGCGGCTAGCGGTTACCGCGGGCAGCGCTCAAGGTTGTATCGCAAGGCCAAAGAGCAACTCACCCATTCGCTGGTCTATGCCTACGCAGATCGTCGCAAGAAGAAAGGCGACTTTCGCAGGTTGTGGATCGCGCGCATCAATGCAGGTGCACGTGCTAACGGCATGACGTACAACCGGTTCATTCAAGGTCTTGGTCTAGCTGGTGTGGCCGTTGATCGAAAGATGCTGGCCGAACTTGCCGTAGATGACCCGCAGGCGTTTGCCGCGCTAGTCGAGGTTGCCCGAGCCGCGTTACCAAAGAGCGGTGCCGCAGCCTGATCAGCATCGCCTAGATGCTGATGCGCTAACCCTCGAAGGCATCCCAGCACTAACCCAAGATGCTCTCGAGGCGATAGCTGCTGCGCAAGACCTTGCAGGTTTAGCGGCGGTTCGCACGTCAGTTGATGGCGATAAGGCACCACTTGCGCGAGCCAATCAAAAAATCGGTTCGCTAGACGCAGGTCAGCGCGCCGCTTGGGGTAAGGCTGTTGGTGCAGCGCGAGGCGAAATTCGTCAAGCACTTGAGCGTAGAGAACGTGAACTTACGGAATCTTTCGAGCAAGCAGCCCTAGCTGAGGCAAAAGTTGACGTCACCTTGCCTTATGACAGGTTCGTTACCGGTGCTAGGCACCCGCTTTCTATGTTGATCGAGCGAGTAAGTGAAGTGTTTGTGGCAATGGGTTATGAGGTGGTCGAAGGCCCAGAGATCGAAGCCGAGTGGCTGAATTTCGATGCACTGAATATTCCGCCAGATCACCCGGCGAGAACGATGCAAGACACTTTCTTCGTCGAATCGGCCGAGTCAGGCTTGGTGCTTAGAACCCACACCTCGCCGGTTCAGATTCGCACTCTTCTCGAGCGTGAGTTGCCGATCTATGTGATCGCCCCTGGTCGGGTTTATCGAACCGATGAACTAGACGCCACACACACCCCGGTCTTTCATCAAGTCGAAGGGCTAGTGGTAGACGAAGGCATCACGATGGCAGATCTCAAAGGCACCCTTGACCACTTCGCGGCAGCCATGTTCGGGGGACAGGTAAAGACTCGCCTTCGCCCGAGTTATTTCCCTTTTACTGAACCAAGCGCTGAAGTAGATGTTTGGTGGGGTGAGCGAGGTTGGGTCGAGTGGGGTGGGTGCGGCATGGTGAACCCCAAGGTTCTTCGTGGTTGCGGGGTCGACACCGACAAGTACTCAGGCTTCGCATTCGGCATGGGCCTTGAGCGAACTTTGATGTTTCGCTACGGAATCTCTGACATGCACGATCTAGTCGAGGGCGACACTAGGTTCTCTAGAGCGTTTGGTGTGAGCCTTTCGTGAGGGTTTCACTTGAATGGCTTCGCGAATTCGCAGCCTTGCCAAAAAACGTCAAACCTGCCGCCATTGCCGAGGTTCTAACTTGGCGTGGCTTTGAAGTAGAACAGATTCTGGTGCAAGGTGAGGGGGTCAAGGGCCCACTAGTTGTTGGCAAAGTTACTTCGATCAAACCGGTTGTTAGCCCAAAAAAAACCGTGAGGCTTTGTCAAGTCGATTTAGGGCCTAAGCATGGGCGCCGGCAGATCATTTGCGGTGCCTTTAATTTTGAAGAAGGTGACTTAGTTGTCGTCGCCCCACCCGGTTCAGTAATTACTGGCGGGGTAAAGCTAAGTGCCCGGCAGGTCTATGGCCACACCAGTGAAGGAATGATCGTTAGTGCCGCCGAAGTTGGCATCGGTGAAGACCACGACGGCATTTTGGTTGTGAGCCCAAAAGAGGCAAAGGTCGGCCAAGACGCCGCCCCGCTTCTGGGCATTGGTGATGTGGTCTTTGACGTGGCCGTTATGCCAGACCGTGGCTATGCGTTGAGTGTTCGTGGCCTCGCACGTGAATTAGCCGGCGCATTTGGGGTTAAGTTCAAAGACCCGGCTAAGGGCAGGGCACTTAGGCCCGTGCGAGATGGTTCTATCTCAGGTTCAACAAAGAACAAGACTGCATGTGATCGAGTTGTCTTTGCCAAGATTGAAGCCTTCGACGCGATGGCACCAAGCCCGGCTTGGTTGGTCAAACGTCTTCGCGCAAGTGGCGTTCGCCCCCTGGGCCTGGCAATCGACATCACCAACTACTTGATGCTCGAGACGGGTCAACCACTTCACGCATTCGACGCCTCGAAGGTCAAAGGTGCTATTTCTGTTCGGTTCGCTAAGTCTGGCGAACAAGTCGAGACCATCGATCACACAAAGCGCAAGTTGTCTAAAGATGATTTAGTGATTGCCGATCAAAAAGGGGCCCTTTCATTGGCAGGCCTTATGGGTGGGGCAAGTAGTGAGATTTCTCAAGGCACACGTTCTGTGGTAATCGAGGCCGCGCACTTTGACCCAGTAGTAGTAGCTAAGTCAGGGCGGCGTCACAAACTAAGCACCGAGGCCTCACGCCGATTTGAGCGCGGTGTCGACCCAGCTCTGCCAAACGTGGTGGCAGCCAAAGCCGTTCGCATGATCCAAGACTTGAGTTCTGGTCGCTTAACCGGGGTTAGCGAAGTTGATTTCACTAAGCCACTCCCCGCGATGCGGTTTGATTTGCAGGCACCTGCTCGAACTGTTGGGGCTGAGATATCACCTGCCGAGGCGACTAAGGCCTTGAAGTCAGTGGGTTGTGAATTCGTTGGTAGCACGAGATTACGAGTGCCTACCTGGCGACCTGATCTAACTGAGTCAGCTGATTTAGTAGAAGAAGTCGTTCGAGTCTGGGGTTACCAGCGCATACCTTCGACTTTGCCAAAAGCTCAAGTTGGACGGGGGCTTAACCCAACCCAGAAACTGCGCGCAAATGTTGCTGACTTGTTGACCAGGCGAGGGCTGGTTGAGGTGCTTAACCAGCCCTTTGTTGGTGAGGCGGCATTGGCTGATTTAAGAATCAACTCGTCTGATGAACGTTCGCAAATGCTGGCGATGGCCAACCCCTTGAGCGAAGAAGAGCCATTTTTCAGGTCAACCTTGCTACCAAATTTGGTGGCAACGGCAAAGCGCAATCTAAACCGAGGCAATGACGACTACGGCATATTTGAGATTGGCCAAGTCACGTATTTGGCAAATAAGCGCGAAAGGCGAGTACATCGCCCTGCACTGACTAAGCGGCCTAGCAAGAGTGAAGTCGCCAAGGTCAAGGCGTTGCTTCCTGCGCAGTTCGAAGTTTGTGGGGGCCTTCTTTACGGCTTAAGAGAACGAGCTGGTTGGTGGGGTGAACCAAAACCAAGAGAATGGGTTGAGGCGGTTGACTTAGTTCGAGACATTTTGAGTGAGAACGGGGTTAGCTACGAGACCGAACCAGTCGAAGTTGCCCCTTGGCACCCGGGCCGTGCGGCGTTATTTCGAGATTTAGCCACGGGTGCGTTGCTTGGCATAGCCGGTGAGCTTCACCCCGGTGTGGTCAAAGACCTCTGTCTACCTGTCGGTGCTGGCGCGTTTGAAGTAAATCTTGATCAGGTTGTTCGATCGGCGGCACCCCTTGATTCGGTCGGGGCGGTTTCAGTGCTGCCAATCGCAAAAGAAGACATTGCGCTATTGGTTGACGAGGGCGTGAGTGTTGCCGCAGTAGAGACAGCTATCAAGCGGGGGGCAGGGGAGACTCTTGAAAGTCTTCGACTATTCGATGTTTATCGCAGTGATTCGCTAGGCCGAGGCAAAAAGTCACTGGCCTTTGCAATGAAGTTCCGCCCGAAGTCGGGCACGCTCACTGCTGAAGATCTGGCAAAGCTGCGGGCCGAGGTTCTGCGCAGTGCTGAGAAGGCGGTGGGCGCGACCCTTCGCACCTAACCACCTCACCTCTTTGCCCCCACACCCCGTCCCCCGCTGCACCCGGCCCCACCACAAATATGCGCATATGCGTATAATTTGAGGCCGGCCACCAAGCAGGTTCGAGCCAAATCGAGGTGAGATGAACACGCAGCAAGTCGTCGTGGTTGGCGCCTCTGGCTACGCCGGTGGTGAACTGTTGCGACTGATCGCGGCCCACCCAAGTCTTAACTTGTTGGCAGCTACCGCACATTCGAACGCCGGACAACTTATCACCGACATGCACCCACACCTGGTTGGTTACGCCGGTAAGAAATTCGTCGACACCAACCCCGAGGCTTGTGCCGGGGCGGATGTCATCTTCTTAGCCCTGCCGCACTCAGAATCAGCCGGCTTCATTTCTCAACTGGGTGACACCAAGGCCAAGGTGATAGATCTGGGTGCAGACTTTCGATTAGTTGACCCAGCCGCGTGGCAGAAGTTCTACGGCAGCCAACACGCCGGCCATTGGGTTTACGGATTGCCCGAACTACCAAACCAGCGAGCAGCTATTGCGAGCGCAAATCGTGTGGCAAACCCGGGGTGTTACGCAACCGCGATTTCATTAGCGGCTCTACCTCTGGCCGCTGCGGGCCTAATTGACTCAATAGACGTAGTAGCCATGTCTGGCACCAGCGGGGCCGGGCGAACCCTTCGAGCAGATCTTTTGGCAAGTGAAGTCATGAACAACCTCTCGCCCTACAAGGTAGGTGGCAAACACCAACACATCCCTGAGATCGCGCAAACGCTCGGTGCCTTTGGGGTACCTATTGCAGTCAATTTCACGCCCGTCCTAGCACCGCTGCATCGCGGGATCCTCGCCGTAGTTTCAGCAAGCCTTACCCGAAAGCCCGCGACCTCTGACATTGCCGCGTTTCTACAAAAACAGTACGAGAAGTTCTACGCCGACGACCCGTTTGTAATCGTCACGCCAGCGGGGCACGTGCCCGGTGTTAAAGATGTGGCCATGTCAAACCGTTGTCATTTGGCAGTCACATTCGACGAAGCCGCCGAAACAGTGGTTGTCATGTCGGTGATAGATAACCTGGGCAAAGGTGCGGCTGGCCAGGCAGTGCAGAACATGAACTTGATGCTGGGCCTGCCCGAAACCGCTGGCTTAGCCCAGACCAACGCCAGCCCGGGCACCGCCAAGTGAGCGTCACTTACCCAAAAGGCTTTCGCGCAATTGGAGTCGCCGCAGGCCTAAAGGCATCTGGCAACTTAGACGTCGCGTTAATTACAAACGATGGGCCGTCATTTACGGGCGCAGCGGTGTTTACCACCAACCAAATCAAGGCGGCCCCCGTCATCTGGACTCAACAGGTCGCCAAAGCCGGTGTCATCAAGGCGGTGTTGATGAACTCAGGTGGTGCGAATGCATGCACCGGCCCGCAGGGCTTTCAAGACACACACGCAAGTGCCGAGCTCGCCGCCAAACTTTTAAACATTGGTGCAGCAGAAGTCGCAGTTTGCTCGACCGGATTGATCGGCGTGCCACTCGATATGCCCAAATTGACCGTAGGAATCGAAGCCGCGACCGCTCAGCTGCCAGTAACCGACCCGAATCAAGGCGGCGAGTTAGCCGCTCGAGCGATCATGACGACAGACAAAGTCCCCAAAAGTGCAACCTATGAATTAGATGGCATCCGTTTCGGCGGTATGGCCAAAGGTGCCGGCATGCTCGCACCTTCGCTAGCAACCATGCTCGCTTGCATCACCACCGACGCGCAAATAGCACCCGACGTGGCACACCAGCTGCTTGTCGAGATCTCTCGCGACACCTTTGAACGAGTAGACGTCGACGGTTGTACCAGCACCAACGACACGGTGCTATTGCTTGCAAGCGGTGCGTCAGCGGCCGAACCCACCCCACTTGAAACCCTTCGACAGGGCATCTATCAGGTGGCTAGATCACTAGCCGAGCAAATCGTGGCCGACGCAGAAGGCGCAACTAAGTTCGTGCGCATAAAGGTCTCTCACGCTGCCAACACCGAGATTGCAAGAACAGTGGCTCGAGCGATAAGCCGAGACTCGTTGGTTAAGTGCGCACTCAACGGTTCTGACCCGAACTGGGGTCGAATACTTGCAGCCGTAGGTGCTGCCGGTGTGCCAATTGACGCCAACAACATTTCGGTGTCGCTAAACGACCAGCAAGTGGCCAAAGCAAGTGCCTTTATAGCGGGCGCCCCCGTCCCAGATCTTTCAGATCGTGACATTGTGATCGCAGTCAATCTCGGCGATTCAAACGACGCGTCATTCGAGTTACTCACCACTGATTTGTCGGCCGAATACGTTTACGAGAACTCGGCTTATTCGACCTAATGGCTGAAACAGTGGTTATCAAATACGGCGGTAACGCCATGTCTGGCGAATCGGGCTTGCGCCACTTCGCTGAAAGCGTTGCGGCACTGCTTGACACCGGGG
>VGAH01000019.1:0-5000 GCA_016870945.1 Actinomycetota bacterium
CTTATTGCCGAAACTCGACGCCGGCATGTTGCCCAAGATGCAGGGGTGCCTAGACGCCCTGGCTAATGGTGCCGGCGAAACTCAAATCATCAATGCCGATATTGACCAAGCAGGTTTCGTTTCAGCCGCAAAGGGCACTCGAGTCGGTACTTTGATTACCAAATGAGGCACATATGAAATTGCCGAACCTAAGCCCCATACCGCCCTACGCACACAAGAACATGCCACGCACTACAGCAACCTGGCTTGATCGCTGGGATTCATCGCTTATGTCGTCTTATGCGACACCCAAAGTTGTTCTAGAGAGCGGCCGCGGGGCACTGGTCTTTGACGTCGAAGGTAAGCAATACATCGACTTACTCGCGGGTATAGCCGTAAACGTTCTAGGCCATGCCCACCCTGCTGTTGTGGCGGCCATAACCAAGCAGGCGAATCTGCTAGGTCATGTATCAAATCTCGCTGCCACACCCGTTGGCATCGAATTGGCCGAGTGTCTCTTGGGGCACTTAAATTCAGATGGACGGGTGTTCTTCTGCAACTCAGGGGCTGAGGCCAACGAGGCAGCCTTCAAGCTCGCGCGCCTAACTGGCAAAGAAGCAGTCGTATCTATGTCAGGCAGCTTTCATGGCCGCACCATGGGGGCGTTGTCACTTACTGGGCAACCTGCCAAGCGAGAGCCGTTTGAACCCTTGGTGCCAGGTGTTCGATTCGCCGAGTTCGGTGATGCGAATTCGGTCAGTTCTCACATGACCTCAGAAGTTGGCGCGGTGTTTGTTGAGCCGATCCAAGGCGAGGCTGGCGTTGTCGTGCCACCTCGAGATTTCTTGGCATCAGTGCAAAGGGCCACTCGTGCAAGCGGAGCCCTGTTGGTCGTAGACGAAGTGCAAAGCGGCATGGGCCGCACAGGTTCGTGGTTTGCTTACCAAAACCCGTCGGTTGCCGAAGGTGAAATTGCGCCAGACGTGGTGACTTTGGCCAAAGGCCTTGGTGGGGGAATCCCCATCGGTGCATGCGTTGTGCTATCTGATACCGCCCCAAGGTTTAGCGCTGGCCAACACGGCTCGACCTTCGGTGCGAACCCGATTGCTTGTGCCGCAGCGCTAGCCGTCTTTGACACGGTTGATCGCGAAGATCTTCTGCCTCGCGCCGCCGCACTTGGGCAGACGATTAAAGCCCGCCTAAACGAAATCGCACCGAAAGTGAAAGAAGTCAGAGGGGTCGGGCTTCTACAAGGTGTGGTGCTAAAAGACGATTCGGCCAAAGAAGTCGAAACGCGCTGCTTGGCTGACGGGGTGTTACTCAACGCAGCCACCCCAAATGTGGTTCGCCTGGCCCCGCCCTTGGTCATTTCTGACGGTGAGCTCTCAGCCGCCCTAGACGTGCTGGTCACAGCCATAGACAGGTCTGTCAAATGACGTCTTCGCCAAATGGGGTCTCATGCCACGCCAGTTAGCAGACACAGCGTTGGCCAGGCAGCGCGCGATCGTGCAGATTATTCGAAAGCACAAGGTCGCAAACCAACAAGACCTACAGAGACACTTAAAGAAGGCCGGGCATACCGTCACGCAAGCGACCCTTAGCCGCGACCTTGATGCGGTCGGGGCAAGAAAGTCAGGTACTGGGCGAGCGCGCAAGTACGTAATAGAAAAACCAAGCACCGAGGCCGGGGCAACGCTGCCGCCGCTTGGTCGACTATTGCTCGAGGTTGACCATGCCGGCAACCTGGTCGTGGCCAAAACCCCGCCCGGGGGCGCTCAACTACTCGCGGCAGAGGTCGATAAACGTGATCTTCGTGAGATTGTTGGCACCGTGGCAGGCGATGATTCGGTGCTAATCGTGACGCGAACACCGGCTTTGGCAAAGAAGTTCGCAAAAGACATAATCAAATTGGCTAATCAGCCATCGAGAAGGTAAGGGGTAAATAGAAGTTGGCTAACAGAGTGGTACTCGCATATTCAGGTGGCCTTGACACCTCGGTTGCAATCGGATGGATCGCCGAATCAACAGGGGCTGAAGTCATCGCCGTGGCAGCCGATGTCGGCCAAGGCGGCGAAGACATGGACATCATCAAGAAGCGTGCCCTCGAATGTGGTGCCGTCGAAGCAGAAGTTCTCGATCTAAAAGATGAATTTGCCGAAGATTTCTGCCTACCCGCACTGCGAGCCAACGCCTTATATATGGACAGATACCCACTCGTCTCAGCGCTCTCAAGGCCGCTGATCTCGAAGCACTTAGTCGAGGCTGCTGAGCGATATGACGCAGAGATCGTGGCGCACGGCTGCACAGGTAAAGGCAACGACCAAGTGCGATTCGAAGTAAGCATCGCCGCACTTGCCCCACACCTACGCGTGATCGCCCCCGTTCGCGACTCTGACATGACTCGAGACAAAGCAATCGCCTTCGCTGAGGCAAATGGCCTGCCTATCGATGTCAACAAACGATCGCCGTTTTCGATTGACCAGAACGTCTGGGGTCGCGCCATCGAAACCGGCTTCTTAGAAGACATCTGGAACGCACCGACCGAAGAGATCTTCAGTTACACCTCAGCGCCAAATGCCCAAGCCGAGCCGGACGAGGTCGTAATCACCTTTGAAAAAGGCGTGCCAGTCGCACTCGATGGGCAAAAGATGTCAATGCTTCGAATCATCGAAGAGCTAAACCGCCGAGCCGGGGCAGCTGGCGTTGGGCGCATAGACATGGTCGAAGACAGGCTGGTTGGTATCAAGAGCCGCGAGGTCTATGAGGCCCCGGCCGCACTAGTGCTAATCGCTGCACACATGGAGCTTGAAAACGTCACTACTGAGCGCGAGCTCGCGCGATTTAAGCGAGGTGTCGATCAACGCTGGTCTGAGTTGGTCTATGACGGCTTGTGGTTCTCGCCCTTAAAGTCGAGCCTGGATTCATTCGTTGATTCCACCCAAGACGCAGTCTCAGGTGAGATCCGAGTGCGATTACACACGGGTCAAGCCGTAATCACCGGGCGAAAGAGCAGCGAAAGCCTTTACCGCTATGACTTGGCTACCTATGACAGCGAAGATGTCTATGACCAGTCGAAGGCAAAGGGCTTCATAGACATATTTGGCATGACGACTCGTCTAGCTGCGGAGCGTGATCGCCGTCGCGGCAAATGAGGCAGGCAAGTTATGGGGTGGTCGATTTCAAGGTGGCCTAGCGCCTGAAACATTCGCACTATCTGTCTCAACGGCGGTTGATTGGCGCCTGGCCCTCTATGACTTGTCGCAGACGAAGGCTTACGCGGCTGAACTAACTCGTCTAGGGGTAATCAAGCCGGTGCAAGCCGAAGCCATTGAGCGGGCGATCGGGCAGATGCAAGAACAGATCGCAAGTGGTGCGATCGTGCCGGCCGCAACAGACGAAGACGTTCACTCGGTAATCGAGCGCGAATTGGTCGCGCGCGTTGGTGAGTTCGGCAGCTTGGTGCGCACTGGCCGAAGCCGCAACGACCAAGTCGCCACCGATTTCAGGCTCTATTGCCGCGGGGCTGCTCGCGAGATCGCGGGGCAACTTGCCAATTTGGTCGCAGCATTAATCGCGCAGGCCAATAAGCACGTTGATTCGGTTATGCCCGGCTACACGCATTTGCAACGCGCCCAACCCGTCTCACTAGCTCAAGTACTCGGCCGACATGTAATTTCTTTCTTACGGGACGGGGTCAGGCTGCAAGCAGCTGAAGCTTCTGCAGATGAACTGCCGCTTGGTTCGGCGGCACTGGCAGGCAGCGGTTTTGATCTCGATGTGAATCGCTTGGCAGGGTTGCTGGGCTTTTCGAAAGTGGCGAGTAACTCGGTTGACGCAGTAACCAGCAGGGATTTCGCGGTTGATCTGGCATATGCAAACGCGATGATCGGTGTGCATCTCTCACAACTGGCCGAAGACATCATCTTGTGGGTAAGTGCCGAGTTCGGGTTCGCCAAGTTAGACGACGCTTTCTCGACGGGCTCTTCGATCATGCCGCAAAAGAAGAACCCAGACGTGGCTGAACTTGCTAGGGGTAAGTCAGCCGGGTTGATTGGCGATCTCACCAGTTTGTTGGTGCTACTTAAAGGTCTACCTAGTGCTTACAACCGTGACCTTCAAGAAGACAAGCAGGCTGTCTTTAGCGGCGTTGATTCCTTGTTAGTCACGTTGCCTGCGATGAGTGGCTTGGTGCGCACTCTCGAATTTGATGTGCCTGCGATGGCGGCGCATGCGGGTGCGAATCACTCGCTGGCTACCGAATTGGCCGACTGGTTCGTAGGTGCTGGGGTGAGTTTTGCTAATGCGCACGCGGTCACTGGGCGTCTGGTGCAACGAGCTGAATCTCGTGGTAAGGACGTGACTGGTTTGACTGCAGCTGATCTCGAAGGCGCCCTCGAACCGGATATGCCTCGTGCCACTGAAGTCGCAAAGGCGCTAGCAAAGTTTTCAGCCAAGTCTGCGGTTGCCGCACGCAAGACACCAAGTGGCACCTCGGCGTCGTCAGTGCGGGCGCAGCTTGCCGCTTCTGAAATGGCATTAAGAGATTTGCAAGCGTTCGCGAGCCCTGCGTGAGCGCGATCTGGCAAGAGCTCAATGAACGCGGCCTGGTGGCACAAAGCACAGATGCAGACACTTTGTCTAAAGCGCTTAACTCAAGTTCAGTCGTGTTTTACGTCGGCTTTGACCCGACGGCACCAAGTTTGCACGTCGGCAACCTGGTGCAGATCCTTACCGCCAAGCGATTACAACTGGCCGGGCACAAACCGCTCTTAATCGTCGGCGGTGCAACCGGCCTAATTGGCGACCCCAAGCCGAACTCAGAGCGGGCGCTCGTCGATGTTGAAACCGTCAACGCGTGGGTAAGCCGCCTTGAGAAGCAGTTACGGGTGTTCTTTAACTTCGAAGGCCCGAATGCAGCGAGTGTGGTTAATAACCTGGACTGGACGAAAGACCTTGGCACTTTGAGCTTCTTGCGTGATATCGGCAAGCACTTCAGCGTTAATCGCATGCTAGATCGTGAG
>VGAH01000019.1:10000-13009 GCA_016870945.1 Actinomycetota bacterium
GACTGTTTACTAAAAACACAGGTCCGTGCGAAGTTGTAAAACGATGTATACGGACTGACGCCTGCCCGGTGCTGGAACGTTAAGGGGACGGATCAGCGGCTTCGGCTGCGAAGTTCAGAACTTAAGCGCCAGTAAACGGCGGTGGTAACTATAACCATCCTAAGGTAGCGAAATTCCTTGTCGGGTAAGTTCCGACCTGCACGAATGGCGTAACGACTTGAGCGCTGTCTCAACCATAGACTCGGCGAAATTGCACTACGAGTGAAGATGCTCGTTACGCGTGGCAGGACGGAAAGACCCCGGGACCTTTACTACACCTTGGTATTGGTGGTCGGTGCGGCTTGTGTAGAATAGGTGGGAGACTTAGAAGCATTCACGCCAGTGAGTGTGGAGTCGTCGGTGAAATACCACTCTTGTCGAATTGGCTGTCTAACCTCGATCCATTATCTGGATCAGGGACAGTGCCTGGCGGGTAGTTTAACTGGGGCGGTTGCCTCCCAAAAAGTAACGGAGGCGCTCAAAGGTTCCCTCAGCCTGGTCGGCAATCAGGTGTTGAGTGCAAGTGCACAAGGGAGCTTGACTGCGAGACAGACATGTCAAGCAGGGACGAAAGTCGGAACTAGTGATCCGGCACCGGCAAGTGGAAGCGGTGTCGCTCAACGGATAAAAGGTACCCCGGGGATAACAGGCTGATCTTGCCCAAGAGTCCATATCGACGGCATGGTTTGGCACCTCGATGTCGGCTCGTCGCATCCTGGGGCTGGAGTCGGTCCCAAGGGTTGGGCTGTTCGCCCATTAAAGCGGTACGCGAGCTGGGTTTAGAACGTCGTGAGACAGTTCGGTCCCTATCCGCCACGCGCGCAGGAGTCTTGAGAGTACCTGTCCCTAGTACGAGAGGACCGGGACGGACGAACCTCTGGTGTGCCAGTTGTTCCGCCAGGAGCATGGCTGGTTGGCTACGTTCGGACGAGATAACCGCTGAAAGCATCTAAGCGGGAAGCTCAACTCGAGATGAGGACTCCCACAAGTCATTTGGTAAGGCCCCCAGCAGATTACTGGGTTGATAGGCCGGAGGTGGAAGCACAGCGATGTGTGAAGCTGACCGGTACTAATAGGCCGAGGACTTGGCTCCATTTACTTAAGCTCGTGTTCTCTGTGTAGCTCTGGGGTTGTGGGCAATTTTGCCCTCAGTGCCAAGGCCAGATCAATGTGGTCGGCCTAGCGAATAACTCCATAAAGTTTCGGCGGCCATAGCGAAGGGGAAACGCCCGGTCTCATTCCGAACCCGGAAGCTAAGCCCTTCTGCGCCGAGAGTACTGCCTGGGAGACTAGGTGGGAGAGTAGGACGCCGCCGGACATTTTTTTCTATTCTGCGAGAACCCGCCACTACCCCGGCGGGTTATCCTCGGTGTCTGACTCGATTGGCAACGTCGTGAATACGCGCTCTGCGCCTATGTGGATGCCGATACTGGCCTCCGGATCGCTATTGGTAGTTGCAACAATACTTGCGATCTCTCGCGGCAGTCTTTACGGCGATGGTGCCTACTATCTAGTTTCCTTGATTTCAGGCGATCTTTTGATGCCGCCTAATCGGGAGCCCGCAACATTTATAAGGCACCTACCGGTAATCGCGGCGATTAAGTGGGGTATTTCAAACACGTCCCTTCTGAGTCTCATTATGTCATTGACGTACGTGTTCGTTCCACTTCTCATTTGGATATCCGCATTCTTCATCGCCTCGACAGACAATGCGAAATTTCTACTTATTACTTACATGAGCTTGGCATCCGCCGTCGTAACTTGGCTTTTTAGTGTTTCGGAGTTAGTCTTGGGAATACCGGCTGTTGTAGTTGCATCACTAATCTTGAGCTCTAGAAACCAATTGTGTTTTCTTGAGAAATCAGCTGCAATCACGCTTTGTTTTCTTGTTATTACTACGCACGAGGCGCTTGCGCTCTGTTCCGTCCTAATTCTATCTCAGGTAATTTTGCGGAGAAGATTCTTTAATGACCAGTCGGAGAGTAAGGCCCTTACCGTTGTCGCGGCTTTATGTTTACTCAATCTGGTTTGGTCCTTATCGATGCTTATCGATGATCTTAACCCGAACTCTAAATACTTTTTCGACGCTCTTTTTGATTTTACCCCGTTTCCGGTCGCCGCGTTTACGTGCCTTATCATGCTGAGCATGTTGTCGTGGACCGCGGTTCTGTCTTTCCAGAGTCCGCCCTTCGTCTTTGTAGCCGCTGGACTCATAAGCCTAATGGCTGTTTTGTCTGGATTACTGCTAGCACCAAACTTCCTCCTTTCTCCCTACTTTAGTTATGTAGGACGAGCCTGGATTCTGGTTCTGGCCTGTGGCACCCAAATTCTGTTTATGTGGCTGTTCCTACTCAGGTGCAAAGTACCGCCCATTGCGGTGCAGTCCCGCGGGAGTCGTTTCACATATCTGCTAAGCGCCTTAGCGCCTCTATTGGTGCTGTGGATACCTCTTTCCCAAGCCTACGAATGGACACGAGCTCAATATGAAGTCAGAAACTTGATAAGCATGAGTCGTCAGCAATTCGTTGACCCAGAAATCTCCTTAAGTTCAAGCGCATCCCGATATATGTGGGGCTGGACTAACCCTTCACTGGGCCTTATTCTCAGACAGAGTCCGAGTGCGGGAGTCCTTCTACCCCCCCAGGGCTGGACACCATTCGACCCCAGTGAAGCTCGCAAGCAAATATCAGACAATTTCACTTGGAGAGCACTTTTCTGAATCGTGACCAAGACGCAGTGCTAGCCACGAGCATTTGTATCCCTCCCTGAAGTCTTCACAGTGCCCGGTTGTCTATCGTCGAGGTATTGCCAGACACCGTAGACGTTGGTGCGAGCGCCCATCACGCTCGCTGCTGGTGCGGCAGCCCTGGGTGCATTGGCGTCAAGATGCACAACCGCTTCTTCGACGCTCAGGCCTTGGGCTTTTGCGGCCCGCACGACTTCTACCCAATCAACCAAGCTTGCTTCAGC
>VGAH01000020.1 GCA_016870945.1 Actinomycetota bacterium
ATACGAAAAGCGCTTAACTGAAGACTCTCAGTTGCGAGATGACTACTTGCGCGCACACGACGATTACTTGTCGAGAAGGGCCTCGATTCAAGAGGTAGACGAACTAGTCGGTATTTCGGCCGGTGGTATGCCTGAGCGTGTCAAGTGCTTACATGCCTTGGCAGCGCATTCGCTAGCCGTTGGGCCTGGCGTAAACCCAATCGGTGACGATGTTGTCAAGCGCATATCGCCCTGGTGTAACCAAGAGGTAGCAGCGAAATGAGAGTGGCAGCACTTGATTGCGGCACGAATTCGTTGCGATTGCTAATTGCTGACGTAAACAATGCCCAAGGTTCGTTAATAGACATAGACCGAAAGATGCAGATCGTGCGTTTAGGTGAAGGTGTCGACAAGACAGGGGTGCTGTCACACGCAGCCCTTGCCCGTACATTCGACGCGCTTGATGAGTACGCGAGCTTGATCAACCAACGCGGTGTCGAGAAGGTTTCTATGGTCGCCACTAGTGCCACCCGTGACGCCGCGAATCGAGCTGAGTTTGTGGCTGGGGTGAAGCAGCGAATCGGCGTTGAGC
This sequence comes from Actinomycetota bacterium, assembly GCA_016870945.1. Lineage (GTDB taxonomy): Bacteria > Actinomycetota > Actinomycetes > S36-B12 > UBA5976 > VGAH01. The sequence goes on from VGAH01000020.1 coordinate 572, forward strand.
CCGAAGTAATCACGGGTAACCAAGAAGCCAGCCTCTCGTTTATGGGGGCGACTCGGGGTTTTCAAGGTGAGCACGCACCACCGTTTCTTGTCATCGATTTAGGTGGTGGCTCTACCGAACTGGTAGTAGGCACCGATTCAGTGCAAGCCGCCTACAGCATGGACGTCGGTTGCGTGCGCATGAGTGAAAGACATCTGGCGGCAGACCCGCCCAGCCCGCGGCAAATCGAGGGTTTGCGAAGTGACGTTCACGCGGCATTAGTTAGTGCGAGAAAAGTGGTGGACTTCGGGCAGGCACGCACCATGGTCGGTGTTGCTGGCACCGTCACGACGGTCGCTGCGATGTACCTGGACTTGCAGGCCTATGACCCCAAGGTCTTGCACGGTGCGTTGATTCCTGTAAGTGGCGTGAATGCCGTGGCCACCGAACTCTCACACATGACTCGCAGCCAAATCGCAGCATTGCCCTTCATGCACCCGGGACGAGTAGACGTAATCACTGCTGGCGCATTGGTCTTAAGCGAAGTTTGTTCAGCGGTTGGTTTGCCCGAATTGATTGCAAGTGAACTAGACATCCTTGACGGGTTGGCGTGGTCAATCGCTGGCTAAGCCCTAGCAAAGAAGTTAGCAATTACCGCGCTTTTGATCAGGCTTTAAGCCAATGCCGAGCTTGTTCGCGCTTGGTCAAGTGGCGCGAGCTTGTGGCCAAAGAAAAGCGAGCGTCTTTTGCTAATGAGATCTACTGGGGTAAACCAGTTCCTGGATTCGGCGATGTAAGGGCCTGGCTAATGGTCTTAGGCCTGGCACCGGCAGCCCACGGGGGTAACCGAACCGGGCGAATATTTACCGGCGATAGAAGTGGTGACTGGCTGTTCGCGGCGATCTATCGAGCTGGCTTGTCTAACCAACCCGAGTCTTATTCGAAGAACGACGGGCTGAAGCTAAACGGTGTGCGTGTCACGGCAGCTGTTCACTGTGCCCCGCCCCAGAACGCGCCGACCCCGTCCGAGAAAAAGAATTGTGCTGATTGGCTCGATGCTGAGTTTCGTTTGCTAAAGCCCACACTGAAATCTGTTGTTGCGCTGGGCTCTTTTGCCTGGGGTGCTGCACTTACTTCTTTGGCTACGGCTGGCTATGTAACCCCTCGTCCGCGCCCGAAGTTTGGCCACGCTGAGGTGGTTGAGTTGCATGCGAGCGATGCAGGTAATTCACAAGCACCCACAATTTCATTAGTCGGTTCGTATCACCCGAGTCAGCAAAACACCTTCACCGGCCGATTGACCGAACCAATGTTGGACGAGGTCTTTGCGCTAGCGAAGGCGTGCAACAATTAGCGACCAAGCCCTTGTAGCCCAATTGGTAGAGGCAGCGGACTTAAAATCCGTCGAGTGTGGGTTCGAGCCCCACCGAGGGCACGAACTTGCGTCGAACATCTAGCGCTAAGTTTTGCTAGCCGCCCATTTGTCTTAAAGCATCGATACGTTCTTGAATCGGCGGGTGCGTCGAGAACATCTGACCTAGACCGCCTGCCAACGGACTTTCGATCCACATGTGTGAAATAGCCGTCGAAGTTTGCTTCACCACTGTCGAGTCATCACGCAATGTCTCGAGCGCACGGCGCAGGCCCTGGGGGTTTCTGGTGTAGGCCACCGCGGTTGCGTCAGCAAGCCACTCGCGCTTTCTTGAAACACTGGCTCGCAATAGTGCGGCGGCTAACGGGGCTAGCACCAGTGCCACCACGCCAATCAATGCCAAGAAGGGGTGGCCACCCTCGCGTCTGCCGCCAGAGAAAAGTGTGGCCCTAAAGATGACATCAGCCATGATCGCGATGATTCCTGCGGTCGTGGCTGCCACCGCCATCACCAAGGTGTCGCGGTTACCGATATGAGCTAGTTCGTGTGCGGCAACCCCTTGAATCTCGTCTCGATCCATCTTTTGTAAGAGGCCGGTTGTGAATGCAACCACCCCGTGTTCGGGGTCTCGACCGGTGGCAAATGCATTGGGTGCCGAGTCTTCGACTACTGCGATCTTTGGCATAGGTAAGCCAGACGCGATGGTTAGTTCTTCAACCAAGTTATATAGCTGCGGTGCTTGTTCGCGAGTGACGATCTTGGCATTGGCCATGCGCAGCACGAATTTGTCTGAGTTCCACCAGGCGCCCCAGGTGATTGCCACAGAAATGAGCACGGCAATCGGAACTATCCACGCACCTGAACCGCCCAAGTAATAGACAGTCCAGCTCGCCAACAGGGCCAGCACCAAGAACATGGCCAGCAACAGAAAGAACGTTTTGTATCTGTTACTCCGTTGTACTAGGGCAAAAGATGCCGCCCTAACTGGCGAACTCAACCGAACTTAACCTCTGGAGTGGCTCTGTCACTGACTTCTTCAACTTCGTAGAACTCACGCTCGGTGACTTTGGCGATTGGCCCGACGAAATTACCGGGGATCGTCGTTAGCGCGGTGTTTATCGCTCGCACTTGGTCGTTGTAGTACTGGCGGGCAAAAGCTACGCGGTTTTCGGTTGCACCGAGCTCTTCTTGTAGCTGAATGAAGTTCGCAGATGCCTTCAAGTCGGGGTAGGCCTCTGCCACAGCAAGCAGCCCGCGCAAGGCTGCCGTCAACTGGTTATCAGCAGCGGCTATTTCGTTGACCGTCTTTGCAGACCCCACGGCCGCTCGGGCTTTGGTTACGTCTTCGAAGACTTTGCGTTCGTGTGAGGCATAGCCCTTGACCGTCTCAACCAAATTCGGGATGAGATCGGCTCTTCGTTGTAATTGAACGTCGATCTGGCTTAAGCCTTCGTCGCACGCGACCGCCAAAGTACGAAGTCGGTTGAATTGAACGATTACCACGATGGCCAAAATGACCAGCACTACCAGCACGATTATTAGCGCGATTTCCACGTTGCCCCCCTGGCGGTTGGCTTCTATTATCGTGGAAAAGCCCCAAACAGGAGGAGCGAGTTGGAAACCCGTAACCCAGTCCTAAGTCGTTACATCGACCCAGAAGCACAGAACGCGACTTTGCGCACTTCAGTCGGTGACGTGCAAGTGCCGACAACTGCTGCACCAACTCGCCCGGTTAGCGCTGATGACGTCTTGATGCGCACGGGTTTCATGCTGGCTTTCATCATCGGCGGTGGGCTTGTTGGCTGGGCAATCGCTTACACGAGCCCGGTTGTGCTTTGGGGCTCGTTAATCGTCGGAATCGGTTTGGGAATCGCCAACGCCGTGATGAAGAAGATCCGTCCGATTTTGATTTTGGCTTACGCGCTTGCTCAAGGTGTTTTCTTAGGCGCAATTAGCCGAACCTTTCAAGATGCCTTCTCTTCACCAGGTTCTATCGGTGTCGTCGGCAATGCGGTCGTGGCGACCGCGGTGGCATTTGGCGTGATGTTGGTCTTGTACCGCACCGGCCTTATCAAGGTCACCAGCCGATTCCGCAAGATGATGACGATCGCGGTTGTTTCTTACTTGGTGATTGCACTCGGCAGCTTGGTCTCTGCCTTCTTTGGCGTTGGTGAAGGGTGGGGCTTCTACGGCATGGGCCCGTTGGGAATCTTGCTTGCTGTCCTAGGTGTTGCTCTTGCTTCATTTAGTTTGGTGCTCGACTTCGATGCAATCAGTTTCGCAATCGGCGAACGGATGCCAGAGCGAGAAGGTTGGCGATTGGCTTTTGGGCTAGTTGTCACCTTGATCTGGCTATACATCGAGATGCTGAGGCTCTTCGCGTTAATAGCTTCGTCTAATCGCTGATCTCGCCGTTTGGCGAGTTTAGAGTTTGACGAACTACTCACTCGAGTAGTCGATCGGCTAAAGCACCTAGACGAAGTTCGCCTTCGCCGTATCGAAGATGCCACCAGGCGTTGCGCGCAAGCACTTGCTGATCAAGTGGCCGTAATCGAACATTGCTTAGAACAAACCGTGCCAGACGACGGCATATTGGTACTCGGTGATCAATTGGCAGTCATGGGTCATGATTTATTGGCTACCGGTGATGAAGCTGCGATCACTCAAGGCTTAGCTAATTTGCGAGAGTTAAAGAAAGAGTTGGACGGGGTCTAGCCCGCGTTAATCAGCCACCGCACGTCAGCACCGTAGGCCGCACTTCGAAACACGTCTAGTTCTTCGTCCCACTTCGTCCCACATAGTTCGTCTAATCGTCGGGTGAGATTTGATTCCCACTCGAGAGGCCTGGGTGTCGTCGAGGTAGGGCGATTTCGTAACTCATTGGCACAATCAAAAATCATCTGTCTAAGTCTTTGTTCACCGATGACGAGATCACCCGTTGAGTCCATGACTGAACGGTGAATGCCAAGCGCGGGGGTCAGTAAGAAACGCTCACCTAATGAATCGTCGTGCGGATGCGTGACTATCTCTGCGCGAATGCGACCTATGCGATGGAAACAAGAAATCATCTTTGAGGCTTGTTCGTATTCGCCTACCCAGTCGAATTCCATGCGTAGCGCGCCTGGTTCGGCGGGCTGAGGGTTCCAGATGGCGGGCTTGAAATTGGTCAGGCAGTCGTTAAGCGCCCACTCGACATGTGATGTGAGTGCGCGCGGGCACGAATGAATGATCACTCGTCCAGAAATCACGTTCTACCCCCAATCGTTCGTGCGGCGCCTTCCCCAGCGTCTCGAACGAATTGGGCACGCCCATGTTACTGCGCATCGCTCAAGCGCGAATCTATGAGGCTTGTATGACTATTGGGCCGTGCTTGGCTTATTCGGCAACAAGAAAGTGCCTCTGCCCCCCGAGAAATTACGCATGGGTGGTGTGCACTTTCGCTCCGACAGTCACTTCATCGCGGGCGCTGAAAAAGACGTGAAAAGTTTGGTCGAGTTCGCCGGCTTAAACAAAAATTCGCGCTTACTCGACTGGGGTTGTGGCGCTGGGCGTCTTGCTGTGGGTATTCGATACAAGTTCGGTCGAATCGCTGACTACCACGGCGTTGACGTACAACCCCGCCTTCTTAATTGGGCAAGCAAGAACCTAACGGCACCGGGTTACCGATTCACCTTGATAGATGTAACCCATCGCTACTACAACCCAGATGGTGCGACTAGCCCAAGTGCTTTGCCTACCCCCGATTCATCGGTTGACATCGTTTATGCCTATTCAGTCTTCTCGCACTTAGACGGTAAGGACGTCGAGGTTTATTTACGAGCCATTAATTCTGCGTTAGTACCTGGGGGCAGGGGGTGGTTCACGTTGTTCGTAGAAGACGACGTACCGCCAGAGAGTGAAAACCCTGCTGACTACGGCCCCATCGAATGGAAGGTGCCCTTGCACTGTGTGCGTTTTCAGCGAGCGCACTTCGAGCAGATGTGCAGTGCTGCGGGTCTAAGGGTTGAACACTTCGAGTACGGTCAAGAGACAGACGGTCAGAGTCTTTACGTGGTGGCCAAGTAAAAACTAAGTAGAGTTGGGGGTCATGTCTGAAATAAACAAAAAATCCCCCCAAAAGTTGCGCGTCGTGATAGTCGGGGCAGGTTTTGGTGGAATCGCCTGTGCGCGAGAGCTTCTGGGTAAACCCGAAGTTGATGTCACCATCGTCGATCGCCATTCGTACCATCTTTTCTCACCACTCTTGTATCAAGTTTCGACAGCCGGGTTGCCAGACGATGACATTGCCTACCCAGTTAGGGCTGCCGTTCGCGGTGCGCACTACCAACGCGGTGAAGCAATAGACGTCGACGCAACTGGCAAGCAGTTAGTTCTTTTGGACGGCAAACGTCTTGCTTACGACGCGTTGGTGCTAGCAGTTGGCACCGAGGGCAACGACTTTGGAATCCCCGGTGTTGCTGAGAACGCCCTACAGATGAAGAGTTTGGCTGAGGCCAGAGAAATTCGTAAGGCATTGCTTGGCACCTATGAAGAAGTTGCTGCCGGCCATCTGACGCCAGAGGCGTTGCACACTGTCGTGATTGGCGGTGGCCCGACTGGTGTCGAGTTGGCTGGTGCGGTTGCTGAGCTTCAGCGCGGGTTAGCTAGAGAGTTCTCTGAGATCGCCAAAGAAGCTGGCGTCGAATTAGTCGAGGCGGGCCCACGGTTGTTGCCGTCTTTTTCTGAAAAGTCCAGCTCGACCGCTCTAAGAGATCTCAAACAACTTGGTGTTAACGTCTTTACTGGGGTTGGAGTTACCAAGGTTGGGCCTCAAGAAGTGCTTCTTTCAGACGGACGAGTTTTGCCGGCCGGGGTGATCATTTGGGCCGCTGGCGTTGCTGCACCGAAGGTCTGGTCAAAGCTTGGCGAAACCGCTGCAGGTAATCGACTAATGGTTGACGACACGTTGTACTTAAAAGACGGCATCTGGGTCATTGGTGATGCGTCTTTATTGCGTGACGAAGCCGGCCGGCCGTTGCCACAAGTCGCACCGGTTGCAATGCAAGGTGGCAGACATGTCGCCAAACAGATTTTGCGCATGCGCGATGGGTTAGAGCGAGAGAGGTTTCGCTATAAAGACAAAGGGCAAATGGCAACTATCGGGCGCAGGCGTGCGGTCGTTGAGTTACCAAATGGCTTAAAGCTCACCGGCACCCCCGCTTGGTTGGCTTGGTTGCTATTGCACGTTGCTTACTTAGCCGGTGGCCGTAATAGATTAAGTGTCGTGGCCGACTGGGCTTGGAATTACATTGCATGGGGCGTAGGCCCACCCCGCACTCTCACCGATTAACTTCAAAAATTGAAAGCCGTCTTTCGTGAAAAGTACGGGGGTATCGAGAATCTAGAAATCGACGAACGGCCCCGTCCAAAACCTAAACGAGATGAATTACTAGTTGAAGTTCGTGCTAGTTCTGTAAACCCCGCTGACCTTTACATTGCGATGGGTGTGCCTTGGCTGGTTCGCTTAGTCGAAGGTGTTGGTCGCCCACGTAAGGCAGTGATTGGTCGTGATTACGCCGGGGTGATTGTCGAAGTTGGCAACGAGATCACTGGTTTCGCGGTCGGCGATGAGATCTATGGCGAGGCAACCCAGACCTGGGCGGGCTTTGTCTGTGTGAAGGCGAAGAACGCTTATCGAAAGCCGGTTAGTTTGAGTTTCGACGCAGCTGCGTGTGCGCCACTTGCTGGGCTAACAGCGCTGCAGGCAATCAAGAAAGCACCGACTGTGGCCGGCAAGCGCGTTCTAGTCGTTGGAGCATCTGGTGGTGTTGGCACCTTCGCAGTGCAGTTAGCCGCGAGTATGGGCGCACAAGTAGTTGGAATTGCTAGCACGCGTAACCTTGAGATGGTTAGAGGCTTAGGCGCGGCACAAGTTGAAGACTATGAAGAACCTGAGTCGTTGAAATCAATCGCGCCGTGCGACGTAGTGATTGACACCGTGTGCAGTCGCAACTTTGCTGAAGTGCTGCCGTGGCTGGCCGAGGGTGGGGTTTATGTAGTGGTTGGTGCAACTATCAATATGAATTCCTTACTAGGGCGCTTTGCCGGGCCCGCAGGCGCATATCTGAAGTTGATGCTTGCTAAAAAACATGGTCGGCGGTTAGCGATCGTGACCGCTAAACCCAATGACGGCATTGCAGAAATGTCCGGCTTGCTAGAAAGCGGTCAAGTCAAACCAGTCATCACCAAGCAATTTCAACTAAGCGACGCAGTTGCTGCCCTTGCCTACTTAAAAGAAAAGCGCCCCGGCGGGAAGATCTCCCTAGTCGTTTAGGCCCCGGGGCAGGTGACGCCGGTGCCTTGCAGGCCGCAATACCCGTTGGGCACTTTGTGCAAGTACTGCTGGTGGTAAGCCTCAGCTGGGTAGAAGACACCAGTAATTGGTGTTTGAGTCGACACCAACTCGGTGGTGATTTGGCCCTTTTGGGCTCGACTTAGTGCTGCCTGATATTTGTCTCGCGACTTCTCAACCACTCGTGCTTGTTCGTTAGTCGAGGTGAAAACAGCACTTCGGTATTGCGTGCCTACGTCGTTTCCTTGGCGCATTCCTTGGGTTGGGTCGTGTTCTTCCCAAAAGACCTTTAGTAGCTCTTCGAAGCTAACGATCTTCGGGTCAAAGACCACGCGGACTACTTCGGCATGGCCTGTCATTCCCGTGCACACCTCTTCGTAGGTCGGGAACTTGGTGAACCCGCCCATATAACCGACAGCAGTCGAAATCACCCCAGGTATTTGCCAGAACAATCGTTCGGCACCCCAGAAGCAACCCAGTGCGAAGTAGGCGACTTCTTGGCCATCTTTCGGCTCAGCCAGCAGATCGGCATTTAGAACCTCGTGCCTGAGGGGAACTTCGAAAGCCAAACCATCTCGACCCACAAGTGCTTCTTCTTCGTCTACCAATGTCGTCGGCCTGCCAAAGAACATCACGCTTAAAGTTTAGGCGAGTTTTGGCGCGGGTAGCCCCCGAGTTTCTTTCATGCTTGCAGTAAACGCAAAAACTATGACGGCCAGAACGGCCGTTAACCCGAACGCTGCTGGAAACCCAGCCTTATCAGCGATCAACCCTGCTAAGAGTGGGCCTGCGATGGTTCCGATATCCATCATCATTTGCGAAAGTGCCAACACCGGGCCACCTTTTCGCCCGCCAATGACATCGCCGACTACCGCAGCCGGTGCCGCACCTAAGAACGCGCCACCGGTCCCGAACAACACCATGCTCGCGAAGAATCCGGGGGTCGTTTCCCAACCAAGCAGCACCAGCATGCCCAGCGCATTAAGACCAGAACCGAGCAACATGGCTGGCTTTCGGCCGATGTTGTCTGCCATGCGCCCACCAGGTAAGAGCAATGCAACTTGCGTTAATGACGAAACTAAGAAACCAACCCCCACCATGGCGGGGCTCGCACCAAGGGCAACCACGACGAACAACGGCAAGACCGAGGCCCGCAACCCAAAACTAATGAATCCGGTCGCAAAATTGTTTACCAATGCAGACTGATACGCGCGAATTCTTGCTGCCCTAGCTACAGATCGCCAAGTTAGTGTTTCTTTAGCCGAGTCTTCTGTGCCCGAATCTTTTGCAGCTTGGGCTTCCAAACGAGCGATTCGATTCTTATTGAGCATGCTGGCAGCAACCACAGTTGCAAACATCAAACAAACCCCGTAGATGAAAAATGGCGCACGAACCGACCACGCCAAAATCACCCCGCCGACAGCTGGCCCGGCTAACCCACCAACTAAGAACCCACCCTGAAAGGCATTGGCTGCCCTGCCTCGTTGGTCTGGCCTGACTACTCGCAATAACAACGTAAAAGCCGAGACACTGAACATGGCCGAGCCGATACCACCTAGACCTCGTAACACCAGAAGCTGCGTGTAATTCTGCGAGAACCCAGCCAAGAAGCTCGAGACCCCGACAAAAGCAAGGCCTGACGTCAAGATCATCCGTTCACCGAAACGATTAACCGAGCTACCAACGGCCGGGGTTGAAACAAGACGCATCAGGGCAAACACCGAAACGATGCTGCCTGCGGCGAACACGCTCACACCAAAAGTGTTTGCAAACAAAGGTATCGCCGGGGCCAATAGCCCGAACCCCAGAGCGACGAAAAATGCGATCAGTGCGACGACGCCTACTTCACGAGGCATGCCTTCTAGCCATGGACTGTTTCGAACCAGTCGAGAAAGACCAGCTAATCGATTTTTCGAAGCGGACATCGGCTTCACAGACTACGTTCTGCGTGTGAGCAACCTGGCCGTGCGCGCTACCGACTTAGTCAAGCGTTTTGGTTCGGTGACAGCGTTGGACGGGGTCAGCTTCGAAGTCGAAAAGGGCACGGTCACTGGTTTGCTCGGCCCTAACGGTGCTGGCAAAACGACAGCAGTTCGCATTCTCACCACGCTTTTGAAGCCAAATGCTGGCGAGGCCGAAGTTGCGGGCCTAAACGTGGTCACTCAACCTGACGAAGTGCGCGGGCGAATCGGTTTATCAGGCCAATATGCGGCAATCGATGAAGACCTAACAGGCCGCGAAAACCTCGAGATGGTGGGCATGCTCTTTCACATGCCGCGCGCGGTGGCTCGTGCGAGAGCTAACGAATTACTGGTGCGCTTTGATCTCGAGCAAGCAGGTGATCGCCCGGCGAAGGGCTATTCCGGTGGTATGCGGCGTCGCCTTGATTTGGCTGCAAGCTTGGTTGCTAACCCCGAAGTCTTGTTCTTGGACGAACCCACAACGGGCCTAGACCCACGCGCACGCATCTCGATGTGGCAAGTCATAAAAGACCTAGTAAAAGACGGAACAACCGTGTTGTTGACGACTCAATATCTCGACGAGGCTGATTCGCTGGCTGACCAAATAGTCGTAATAGATCACGGTCGCGTGATTGCAAAGGGCACGCCAGATCAGCTCAAGCGCGAGGTCGGCGGAGAAAGAGTTGAGGTTCACCTTCTTAAAGTCGATCAGATTCAACAGGCCACGAGTGCTTTGCAGTTTCTGGCTACCGCACCGATTACCAGCAGAGAAGACTGCGTGATGGTGCCGGTGACTGGCGGGGGATCATCAGTAGTTGAAGCGGTAAGAGCGCTAGATGCAGATGGCATAGGCATATCTGAGATTGGTCTGCGTCGTCCAACACTCGACGATGTCTTCTTATCGCTCACCGGCCACACGGCTGCATCAGAAGAAGCTGAAGCGCCGCGCCCACGATTTGGTAGAAGGCGCAAAGCCGCATGAGCCTTAGCGCAAAAGTGAGTGAATCGTCTCGCTATACGGCTGCCCACTCGAAGGTCTATTGGGCGATTCATGACGGTCTTGTAGTTACATGGCGAGATCTCATTAAACTTCCGCGCTCGCCCGACTTGCTGGTGTTCGGGCTGATTCAACCGATCATCTTCGTCTTGCTTTTTGCTTTCGTCTTCGGTGGCGCTATTGCGATACCGGGTGGTGGGGACTACCGGTCGTACTTGATGCCGGGTGTTTTCGTACAGACGATTGCATTTGCCGGTGCTGCGACTTCTGTCGGCATCAGTACTGACATGACAAAAGGTCTAGTCGACAGATTTAGGTCGCTGCCAATGGCACGTTCGGCAGTGTTGGTTGGTAGAACGTTGGCAGACCTTGTGCGCGGGTCGATAACCATTGCGTTGATGAGCTTGACGGGTCTGCTAATCGGGTGGCGCATAGAAGGCGGCTTTGACAACGCAGTGATGGCTTATGCGCTCTTGCTTGCTTTTGGTTATGCCATGAGCTGGGTGGGTGCGACCATCGGGCTCTCAGTCGGTAGCCCAGAAGTAGCGCAGACGGCAGGTTTCATTTGGCTCTTCCCGTTAACCTTCTTGTCGAACGCTTTCGTGCCAACCCAAGGGATGCCCGATTGGTTGCAGCCCATCGCCGAATGGAACCCGGTCTCTGCCATCGTGGCTGCTGAGCGCCAACTTTTCGGAAACCCAAACCCGTTTGCTGACGGCTCTACGTTGCCTCAGCAGTACCCAATATTGGTTTCAATAATGTGGATCGTCTTGCTCTTAGTGATTTTCATGCCGCTAGCAGTTAGGCGTTATCGCACAGCCACGACTCGTTAGTAGTAACTAACCGCCTCAACCACAGTGACGGTTAGCGTGCCGCGACCGTTGGGCAGTTCATAGGTCGCGCTGTCACCGACTGCTCGCCCGATAAGTGCCTGGCCAAGAGGTGATTCTGGCGAGTAAACATCTATTTCGACGTGGGCAGCTTCTTCTCTAGAGCCCAGCAAGAACGTTTCGTGTTCGCCGTCGTCGTATTTGACGGTGACCTTGTGCCCGACCGCAATTAGCCCGTCTTCAGCGGTGGGTAGGCCGATCGTGGAGTTTTCTAGTTTGTGCTTTAGAACCTTGATGCGCGCTTCGTTTTTGCCTTGGGCGTCTCTAGCCGCGTGATAGCCCGCGTTCTCACTTAGGTCGCCTTCTTCACGGGCCGCTGCAATCTTCTTCTTGATCTCATCTCTCGTAGGGCCTTCGCGTTCAGCAAGTTCGTTGGCTAGTCGGTCATAGGCCTCTTGTGTCAAGAAATTCGTTTCGGTGCTCATTAGTGATTCAAGATTCTATTTCGCAAGGCTTATTTGGCAAATTCATTTGATTCGACCATTGGTGCGACCAAGGTCTGATTAGTAACGGTAGGCACAATTGCGGGCAAAGGTTGACTTGGCGCAGTTGCACCTGGTGGGAACTGCAGCCCAGAAGCTGGCAACAATTCACCTTCTTCTACGCAAGCTAGAACCTCGACGGTGAAGGCCTCATCGTTGGTATTTAACGTAAAACTAGTTTGCAGGTAATCATCACCGTCTGCGGGTAATGGAATCAACGCATAAGCAACGTCACCTCGATAAAAGTCTTGTGCTCGCAGGGCACACACCACATCTTGATCGGGTTGTCGACGAACCTCCCAAGTTATGCGCGCTTTGTCTGGCGAAATGACGTCGAAAGCGAGCAACTTGCCTCGTACCGGTGGGTTGATGAACTGCGCCAAGATCGCGATGAGAGCCGCGCTGGTGCCAACGAT
>VGAH01000021.1 GCA_016870945.1 Actinomycetota bacterium
GCTTTGCTAACTGCAAAGATAAACCACCTAACCGAGCACCTTCAGGCACACCCGCACGATCACCACAGCCGCAGAGGTCTGTTGTTGATGGTCGGGCGACGACGCCGTCAGCTTGATTACTTGGCCAAGACAGACATCGAGAAATACCGAGCGCTCATCGAACAACTCGGTATTCGTCGCTAACTGGAGGCAAGAAAAACCCGTAAGAGCGAGTAGACCAAAGACGTAAGAATGGTTGCGTCGGTCCTCGGTGGTGGGGCTCGGTAGTTACCGGGATCTTCGATCGAAGACCGGCACCAAATTGCAAGTTTTCGTTGATGGCACTTGCTCTCTAAGTACCACTAATGAGAGGGCAACAAGAACATGAGTAGTGAAATGAAGACCACCCAAGCCGTAATTGACAATGGTCGTTTCGGCAAAAGAACGATCAAGTTTGAGACAGGGCGCCTAGCAAAACTTTCTGCCGGGGCCGTCGCGGCTTATCTAGACGACGAGACGATGGTCTTGTCGGCTACCAGCGTGGCCAAGAACCCACGAGATCAGATCGATTTCTTCCCATTGACGGTCGACGTCGAAGAGCGGATGTACGCCGCAGGGCGAATCCCCGGTTCGTTCTTTCGACGAGAGGGCAAGCCAAGTGAGGCTGCGATTCTCACCGCAAGGTTGATCGACCGCCCACTTCGTCCAAGTTTCGTAAAAGGCCTTCGTAACGAGGTTCAGGTGGTGGTGACGGTTTTGTCAATCTCACCAGATGCGCCTTACGACGTACTAGCAATCAACGCAGCATCGGCCTCGACTCAATTGGCGGGGCTGCCGTTTCAAGGCCCAGTCGGTGGGGTGCGAGTTGCACTAATTGACGGCCAATGGGTTGCGTTCCCTAACTGGAGCCAGATCGAAGAGGCCATCTTTGACATGGTGGTAGCCGGGCGAGTGCTACCAGATGGTGATGTGGCGATCATGATGGTCGAAGCAGAAGCGACCGACAAAACTGATTCGGCGGTTCGCGCGGGCTCGAAGGCACCAGATGAAGTCGTGGTGGCAGAAGGGCTAGAGGCCGCCAAGGGGTTCATCAAAACACTTTGTGATGCACAACTTCAGTTGGCAAATCAAGCAGCCAAACCAGTGGCCGAATTTCCGCTGTTTGCCGACTACGCACCAGAAATCGGTGAAGCGGTAACTAAATTCAAAGGTGACATCGTCGCTGCACTTGCGAGTACCTCAAAGACTGAGCGCGAAGAGGCCTTAGCAAAGGTTCGAGAAGCCGCAGTTACCGGTCTGGCCGAACAGTTCCCAGACAAAAGTGGCGAAATCAAGGCCGCTGTTGGGTCACTTACCAAGAAGATCATGCGTGAGCGAGTTCTTCGCGACAAGATCCGTATGGACGGACGAGGTGTCACCCAAATTAGAAACTTGACTGTCGCCGTCAACGTGCTGCCAAGAACCCATGGCTCAGCATTGTTCGAACGCGGTGAGACGCAAGTTCTCGGTGTGACCACGCTAAACATGCTTTCGATGGAACAAAGGCTCGACACTTTGGGCCCTGAGACCACCAAGCGTTATATGCACAACTACAACATGCCGCCTTATTCGACCGGTGAAACTGGTCGCGTCGGCACACCAAAGCGTCGAGAGATCGGCCACGGTGCGCTAGCCGAACGCGCGTTAGTGCCGGTTCTGCCAGGTCGCGAAGAGTTCCCGTACGCGATTCGCCAGGTCAGTGAGGCGATTGCGTCGAACGGCTCGACTTCGATGGCCTCGGTTTGCGCGTCCACTTTGTCAATGCTTGATGCTGGCGTGCCACTAAAGGGCATGGTCGCGGGCATCGCTATGGGTCTTATCTCAGGTGAAGTCGATGGCAAGACCGAATACGTGGCCCTTACCGACATCTTGGGTGCAGAAGACGCTTTGGGTGACATGGACTTCAAGGTCGCAGGCACTAAAGACTTCATCACCGCGTTGCAGCTAGATACCAAACTAGATGGCATCCCCGCGAGCGTGCTGGCGTCCGCATTGAAACAGGCGAAAGACGCCCGAAGCGAGATTTTGTCTGCAATGCAGGCTGTAATCACGGCACCCGGTGACATGTCACCGTTTGCGCCAAGAATCATCACGGTGCGAATTCCGGTGGACAAGATCGGTGAAGTGATCGGCCCCAAGGGCAAGATCATCAATCAGATCCAAGAAGACACCGGTGCTCAGATAACTATCGAAGACGACGGCACCATATATATAGGTGCGAGCGACGGCGACTCAGCCGAGGCGGCGAAATCGCAAATCAACGCGATCGCCAACCCGCAACTACCCGAGGTTGGTGAGCGCTACTTAGGCACCGTCGTGAAACTGGCTGCCTTCGGTGCGTTCATCTCGCTGACCCCAGGGCGTGACGGCTTGCTGCATATCTCTCAGGTTCGCAAGCTCGTTGGCGGTAAGCGTGTCGAGAATGTCGAAGACGTGCTAAAGGTGGGCCAGAAGGTTCAAGTTGAGATTGCCGAGATAGATCAACGTGGCAAACTCTCGTTAGTTCCAGTGCTCGAAGAAGGTGCCGAACAGTCGTGACCACGGTCTTGCAAACCGCTGAACAAGGTGGTTTGGCGCGCAAGACGGTTCTGCCCAGTGGCCTTCGAGTAATAACCGAGTCGGTTTCGAACTTTCGTTCGGTCTCACTTGGTTTATGGGTCGGTGTTGGCAGTCGGGACGAACCCGAGCAACTAGCTGGTGCTGCTCATTTTCTCGAGCACCTGCTTTTTAAGGGCACCTCGAAGCGAACCGCTATGGAAATCTCGGCCGCACTCGATTCAGTAGGCGGTGATCTAAACGCCTTCACCAGCAAGGAATACACCTGCTTCTACGCAAGGGTGCTCGACGAGAACCTAGATATTGCGGTTGACGTGCTAACTGACATCTTGAGCGACCCGCTAATTCGAGCAGAAGATGTCGAGTCAGAGCGAAAAGTCATTACCGAAGAGATATCGATGCATGAAGACGAGCCCTCTGAAGTCGCCCATGAGCGCTTCTTTCGCGAGATGTTCGCCACTGATTCACTCGGGCGCCCCGTCATAGGCACTCGCGAAACCGTCGGCTCGATGAGTAGAGAAGACATTCGTGGCTTTTATTCAAAGTGGTACCGCCCTGAAAACACGGTGGTTGTTGCCGCCGGCAACGTTGATCACGACGAGTTGGTGGCCAGTGTGGCAAAACAGTTCGAGTCAGCGGGGTGGCTTGGTGAACCGAAGCCTGCGACCAAGCCAAGGGTGAGTGACCCGGCAAGTGCGAGCATCGGGGCGGTCAATGTGATCAACCGACCAACAGAGCAGGCTCATTTAGTTTTCGGTGCCCCTGGCATAGACCACCTTGATGAGCGTCGCTACGCCTTAGGCGTAATGAACGCGGCCCTCGGCGGGGGAATGTCGAGTCGCCTCTTCCAAGAGGTCAGAGAAAAGCGTGGTCTTGCGTACGCGGTTTATTCGTTCGCCCAGCAGTTTTCAGGGTCAGGGTTGTTTGGCGTGTACGCAGGCACCGTGCCCTCACGTGCCGCTGAATTAGCAGAAGTCGTTCGCGATGAGCTTCAAGCGGTAGCCAAGTCAGGCTTAAGCCAAGAAGAAATTGATCGTGGCAAGGGCCAGGTGAAGGGCGGCTTGGTGCTAGGTCTTGAAGAAACATCTGCTCGCATGACACGTTTCGGCAAGACAGAGCTGACAACCGGTGAGCACCTATCAGTGTCAGAAGTGCTTTCAAAAGTGGCTGCCGTTGACAAAGACCAGATTGGCGAACTGGGCGAGACGATGTTGAGCCACCCGTTGTCGGTAACTGGGGTTGGGCCTTTCGAGAGTGACGAGGCCCTGCGCGAGGCACTAGCTGCATGAGTGAGGCGATTCGAGTGGGCGTAGTCGGCGCGCGCGGACGCATGGGTCAAGCCGTTTTGCAAGCAGTCGGTGACGCGCCAGACATGAATCTGGTAGCCGCAGTAGACCTTGGCGATTCGCTCTCAGCCCTAACAGACTCAAAGGCACAAGTAGTCGTCGACTTCACTAACGCCGAAGTCGCGGTAAAGACTCTCGAATTCGCTCTTCCTGCCGGGCTGGCATGCGTGGTGGGCACTACTGGCTTTGATGATTCCCAGATGTCAACAATTCGCTCGCTGATAGAAGCCAACCCGAATGTCGGTCTGGTGATTGCCCCTAACTTTTCGATTGGTGCGGTATTGATGATGTCGGCAGCAGCCGAGGCAGCTCCGCATTTTGACAGTGTTGAGATCATCGAATACCACCGAAAAGAAAAGCTTGATTCACCAAGTGGCACATCGAAGGCAACTGCTGAATTCATTGCTCAGGCACGAAGCAAGGCAGGTAAACCAGGTTTCTTACCAACTTCTGCTGAGGCGAAAGCCCGCGGTGAATCCGTAGCAGGGGTGACAATTCATTCGGTAAGGGGCGAAGGCATGGTCGCCCATCAAGAGGTGGTCTTTAGTAGAGACGGCGAGAGATACACCATTCGCCACGATTCGTTCGATCGAGAGTCGTTTATGCCAGGGGTTTTACTGGCCGTGCGCACGATCATGAACCGACCGGGCTTAACTTTGGGCTTGCAGCCTCTGCTTTAGCTCGCCGCTAGCCAAAAAGATATCTAGCCCCTGCTGTTACTACTGCAGCAAGCAAGACAACCACGATGAACGGTGCACGAAGCAGTAACGCGATAACAGCAGCCCCGACCCCAACAGCACGCCAATCAAGAGATAGCCGGCCCGCGGTCGAGAAAGTCTGAACCGCAACCAGGGCGGCTAACAATGCAACGGGGTAGAGCATCGCTACTGCGACAACTCGAGGCCGCTCAATTAGCCGACGAGGCAATGCGAAGCCCGCAAATTTAAAAGCCATGGCGCCCAATGAGCCAAGAATCACCGCTGCCCAGATCATGCTCGCCTCTTTCGGCTAACCCATAAGCCGGCAGCCAACGCGACGAATGAACACGCAAGAACCGGCACGCCAATCGGTGTGACAGGCACGAGTGCAATTGCCAAAACCACCGATGCGCCTGCTACCAATCGAGCTGTCTGGTCTTTCAACCGAGGCCAGAGCAGGGCTAAGAAAGCCGCGGCAATTGCTGCATCTACACCGAAATCCAGTGGGTCATCTATGAAACCAGCTGCGAAGTAACCGATAGCAGTCGCTAAGTTCCAAAAGACATAGACCGAAATTCCAGCTGCCCAGAAACCCAGTCGTGCAAGCGAGCGGTTACCTGGCTCGTCATAACTTGTGGCAAGGCCAGTTGATTCATCGATAGTCAACTGTGCTGCTAGCCATTTTTTCGGCCCGCGAAGATCCAAAAGCTCAGCCATGCGCAAGGCATAGAAGCCGTTTCGGGCAGCCAGCATCCAAGTCGTGAGTAATGCAGCCGCCAAGCCACCACCGGCGCCGATGAACCCAACCAACGCAAATTGCGACGCACCCGAGAAAAGGAAGAGGCTTAAGAATTGAGTGTTGAGCCAACTAAACCCGCTGGTCGCACCGAGCGCCCCAAACGAAAGCCCATAAACACCGGTCGTCAAACCGATAACGACACCGTCGGTTATCACTTTTCGTGAGCGTGGCACGACCAGAGGTTATTGGGCCCACGTATCCTTACGCCTCAAACACATGAATCAATCTCAAACACAAGTTGACTCGAGCCCATCTCAAGAAATTCAGTTCGAAAGTGATGTAACAGTCAGTCTCGTCAAGTCATCAGCCTCTGATGCCGATGTCATCTGGGCTGCGCGAGTCTCGACGGCTGGTGAGAGATCACAAGAGTCAATTAATCAAGATGCCAAAGCTGCTAGCGGCTTGATCAACTTCTTGATGCGAGAAAGACATGGCACCCCTTTTGAACACTCGGTGATGACGTTCTATGTGAAGGCTCCGATTTTCGTCTGGCGAGAACACATGCGACACCGCACCGCTTCATACAACGAAGAATCGGGTCGATACCGAGTTTTAGAACCTGTGTTCTACGTGCCGGCAGAAGATCGAAAGCTCGTTCAAGTGGGCAAACCCGGGGCTTATGTCTTCGAGGCAGGCACGAATGAGCAGTATCAAATAGCGCGCAAAGAGTACGAAGAAGCCTGCACGCAGTCGTATCACGCGTATCAGCGCATGCTCGATGCCGGCATAGCGCGAGAGGTCGCTCGCGGCGTTCTGCCGGTCACTATTTATTCGAGTGCTTACGTCACCATGAATTCGCGCGGGTTGATGAACTTTCTTTCACTTAGACTCAAATCAGAGGGTGCGAAGTTCCCGTCCTACCCCCAGCGTGAGATCGAGATGGTGGCTGAGAAGTATGAATCCATATTCGCTGAGTTGATGCCAATTACCTACAGGTCTTTCGTAGATAACGGACGAGTTTCACCTTGAAGTTTGAGGCCTCATCGGGCAAGCCCATTTTCGGTCGAGTGTTGACTGCGATGATCACCCCGTTTAACGCTGACATGTCGCTCGACAAAGTGGGTGTAGCAAAGCTCGCCTCTTACCTGGTAGAGCAAGGTAACGACGGTCTGGTTCTAAACGGCACGACTGGTGAGTCATCTACGGTGCAAGACGATGAGAAAACCGCGGTAGTAGCTGGCGTAGTTGAAGCTGTCGGTGGTAGAGCGTGCATAGTGGCAGGGGTCGGCAGTAATGACACCGCGCACAGCGTTCACCTAGCTAAAGAGGCACATGCTGCTGGGGCCGACGCGTTGATGGTGGTTACGCCTTACTACAACAAGCCTCAACAAGCCGGCGTGATCGCTCACATCACTGAGATCGCTAATGCGACACCACTACCGGTAATGACTTATGACATTCCAGGTCGTTCAGGAATACCGATTACTCATGAGAGTTTCTTGACCTTAAGCAAGAACCCAAAGATCGTCGCTAACAAAGATGCCAAAGCAGATTTGGTGGCCGCTAGTGAAGCGATTCATGAAACAGGCCTAACTTGGTACTCAGGTGATGACGGCTTAACGCTGCCGATGATGTCAGTCGGTGCAGTTGGGGTCGTGAGTGTGGTCGCACATCTGGTGGCGCCATTGATGCAGCAGATGGTCTCTGCTGCAGCCAACGATGACTACGAAGCGGCTAGAAAATTCAACGAACAACTGATCCCGGTGGTTCGAGCAGTAATGACTCGCATGCCCGGTGCAGTCGCTATTAAGACAGTGCTAGACCAGATGGGCCTACCAGCTGGGCCGCTGCGACTCCCGTTGGTTGCAGCCACAGAATCAGAAAAGAAACGCCTACTCGAGGAGTTGCGCGCAGCCGGTTTGAATTGTTGAAGTTTCCTTTTCAAGACTTAGGTGACCCACCGCCGTTAGCTGACGGGGTACTGCGGGTGTTACCACTTGGCGGTTGCGGTGACGTCGGGCGCAACATGACTGTCTTTGAATATCAAGATTCGATGTTGTTGGTCGATTGCGGGGTGCTTTTCCCAGAGGCGTCACAGACAGGTATCGATTTGATCTTGCCTGACTTCTCTGTCATCGCTGACAGGTTCTTCAAAGTAAAGGCCTTGATTCTCACTCACGGTCACGAAGACCACATCGGCGGTGTGCCGTTCTTGCTGCGAGAGCGCCCAGACATTCAGATCTACGGGTCAAGGCTTACCTGTGCCTTCGTTCGAGAAAAATGCGCTGAGCATCGACTTTCACCGAAGATGCACATCGTCAAAGAGGGTGATCGCGTAACTCTCGGCGAGTTCGCAGTCGATTTCATCGCTATTACCCACTCGATACCTGATGCCCTGGCTCTTCGCATCGTGGCCGGCGACACGAAGGTTCTCTATACGAGTGATTTCAACATTGATCCGCTGCCAGTAGACGGGCGTGTCACTGACATGGCCGCCTTTGCGCGATTTGGCGCTGAGGGTGTTGATTTGCTGATGATCGATTCGACCAACGCCGAAGTTGAAGTGCCTGCAGTTTCAGAGCGAGAAATCGAGCCGGTGCTCGACATGATCGTTGCTGACGCGCCACACCGGGTGATAGTCGCGGCGTTTTCATCACACATAAATCGAATTCAGCAGATCATCAATGTGGCAGTGCGCAATTCGAGAAAGGTGGCATTCGTCGGGCGATCGATGTTGCGAAACTCGACGGTGGCACGTGATCTTGGGTTTCTTAGGTTCCCGCCAGGAACGGTCATTTCGATTGATGATGTCGAGGGCTACCCCGATGACGAAGTCGTGCTGATAACGACCGGCTCGCAAGGTGAGCCTGCCTCTGCGTTAGCGCGAATGGCAAGTAGAGACCACCGATTTCGTGTGCGTGAAGGTGACACCGTCGTCTTGTCATCTTCGGTGGTGCCAGGCAACGAACAAGCGGTCAATAGAGTTATCAACGACTTGACTCGGCAAGGGGTCAGCGTCATCGATGAGTCTCGCGCCCGAGTTCACGTATCAGGGCATGCAACAAAACACGAGTTGTTGCAGATCTACAACTTGGTTCAGCCTGCCAATGTGATGCCCGTTCATGGTGAGCCACGACATCAACACGCAAACGCTCGTATAGCCCATAGCACTGGCGTGGCAATGAACTCAATCAAGGTGGTAGACGACGGGGTAGTGGTCGATGTTGTCGGTGGCAAAGCCGAGATAGTCGGGGCCGTCCCTTGCGGTTTGGTTTATGTGGACGGGGCAAGTGTGGGTTCGACAGCAGAGGTGTCTTTAAAAGATAGACGCGTCCTTGCTGCAGAGGGTTTTCTTTCGGTTATCACCGTTGTTGACCTCATCGATAGAAGTGTCATCGCAGGCCCAGAGGTGCACGCTCGGGGTTTTAGCGAAGACCCGACCGTTTTTACCGAATTGACCAAACTTGTGGGTGATGAGCTAGAAAGCGCACTCCAACGCGATGTCACCGATATTTCAGAGCTTCAGCGAATCGTTCGCAAGACAGCCGGTACTTGGGTGAATAAACAGCGCGGCCGGCGTCCGATGATCGTTCCGGTGGTAATAGAGGCCTGACACGCGGTGAAATTGGCGCCGTATTGCCATGAATCGGTCTTAGCCTTTTGCTATGGCGACTCGTTCCCCGGTCGCGCAGCGAAGCCGTGCCCCGCGTACGGCAGCGCGCACTCGGGCAGTTAGAGCAGGCGCACCTCGTGCGGTGCGCAGACCCCCTCACCAAACAAATTTTGCAAATCGCCCTGTAGTCAATCGCGCCCCAGCTCGTCGTAAGGGCAAACCGCCATTGGTTCGCCTTGTTACCGGCTTGAGTAGAGGCTTGCTTTTCTTGTGGGTTCTTTGTGGACGCGGGGTCGGCTCGATTGCAAGAGCAATAGGTAAGAGCAGCGACGCAATCGAGAACGAACAAAGAAGAGATGGCTTGGGATTGCTCTTTGTTGCTTTGGCAGTCTTGATTGGCGCAACGGTTTGGTTCGGGCTCACAGGCCCGGTGGCGCAATTCGTAGACACGGTTTTCAGGGGGGCTTTTGGTGCGCTCGTTTGGGTTTTGCCGGTGGTTTGTCTTTTTGCTGCGTGGCGAATCTTTAGAAACCCGGCACCTAACGAACAGCTGGGACGGGTCATAACAGCGGTGATCGCACTGGTGATAGCGGTTAGTGGTTTGTGGCACATCTTGCGCGGCACGGCTGTGCCAAGCGATGGCGTTTTAGCAATGCGAGCTGGCTCAGGCTGGCTTGGCTGGGTAGTGACAACCCCGACCGTGACTTTGACTAACGCGTGGGTGGCCGCGATTTTGTTCTTGCTCCTTGGTTTCTTCGGCTATCTGGTGTTAACTCGCACGCCAGTCTCGGCGGTTGCCGGCAATTTGAAGTTAGTCACTAAGCGAACCGCTGGGTTCTTGCACCCGAAAGATCTAGACACTCGAGATGACTCCTCGTCACTCGACACAGCCAATGAAGGTCTCGCCGACGACCATGACGATGACGACGAGCTGGGGCCACTCGTTGGCGTGGCAACGCAAGCTGAGTTAGAAATTCCAATAGATATCGATTCGACTTCGGCTATAGACGTGTTCGATCAATGGCTCGTGCCCGAAACCCCGTCACCAATTTCTAATGCACCCGTCGTCGAGGCAAGGCCTAAAGGCTGGCGCAACTGGGGTAGTTCGATTAAGAGCGCCCTCTTCGTCGGGGGTGTAACCAGTGCCACCGGGTCGGGCACTGCAACAGGTGCTGCAGGCGCATTACTTGCAAATGGTGCGACGCCAGGTGATGTGACTACTGGGTTAGTTGCTGATAAGCCCTTTGACGCTCTCGGCCTGGTAACGGTTGATAACCAAGCGCTAGATCTTGAACTCACGACTGAGTTGACGATTGAGATTGCAGCATCGGTTGCCCCTAATCGTGTTGAGGGCACGTTTGCTGCACGCCCGAAACCGAAACTTGTCGCAGAACCACTGCCTTTTGAAGTCGACGAGCCTTACGTTTTGCCGCCCCTTAATTTGCTAAAAGCCGGAGCAGCACCAAAAGTAAGAACCAGGGCAAATGAGCGAGTTGTACAAGCCTTAGGTGAAGTCTTTGCACAATTTGAAGTTGACGCTGAAGTCAAGGGCTTCATGCGGGGCCCAACAGTTACACGTTATGAAGTCGAACTTGGGCCAGCGGTAAAAGTCGAAAGAATCACCGCTCTTACTAAGAACATCTCTTATGCGGTAGCTAGCTCTGAAGTTCGAATTCTCTCGCCGATTCCTGGGCGCTCGGCTATCGGCATAGAGATCCCAAACACCGACCGTGAGTTGGTGGCGCTAGGTGATTTGCTAAGAAGCCCGCTGGCCCAAGAAGACAGACACCCGCTCTTAGTCGGGTTAGGCAAAGACGTCGAAGGAAATGTCGTGTGTGCGAACTTGGCCAAGATGCCGCATCTGTTGGTTGCGGGTTCTACTGGTGCTGGTAAGTCGAGCTGCATCAACTCGATGGTTACTTCAATCTTGATGAGAGCCACCCCTGATGAAGTAAAGATGGTCTTGATTGACCCCAAACGGGTTGAACTCTCGGTATACGCCGGTGCGCCGCATCTCATTACCCCCATCGTGACCAACCCAAAGAAGGCGGCTGAGTCTTTGGCATGGGTGGTCAAAGAGATGGAGTTGCGATACGACGACCTTCACAAATACGGCTATCGCCACGTTGATGACTTCAATGCGGCTGTAAGGGCTGGACGAGTAGATGCACTCGAAGGCGAGCGTGAGCCAAAGCCACACCCGTATTTGCTCGTGGTGGTTGATGAGCTAGCAGATTTGATGATGGTCGCCCCTAGAGACGTCGAAGATGCGATTGTTCGTATCACGCAACTCGCACGTGCAGCCGGCATCCACCTTGTTGTGGCGACCCAGCGACCGAGTGTTGACGTGGTCACAGGATTGATCAAGGCAAATATGCCAAGCCGGCTCGCGTTTGCTACTTCGAGCCTTGCTGACAGTCGAGTGATTCTTGATCAAAACGGCGCAGAGAAACTTGTGGGCCAAGGTGACGGCTTGTTCTTGCCGATGGGTGCTACCAAACCAGTGCGCTTACAAGGTGCATTCGTGGCCGAGGTTGAAATTCGCCAAATTGTTGCTCGTTGTACTGCACAGCGAAAACCCAACTATCGAAAAGACGTTGAGAGCGTCACCATTTCTGCGAACACAGCAGACGATGACATCGGCCAAGACCTAGAAGCACTGCTTGCTGCAGCCGAGCTGGTTGTAAGCACCCAGCTCGGTTCGACTTCGATGCTGCAGCGCAAGCTTCGTATCGGGTTTGCCAAGGCTGGCCGATTGATGGATCTACTCGAATCTCGAGGCATCGTTGGCCCAAGTGAGGGTTCAAAAGCTCGTGAAGTGTTGATTACCCCAGAGGGTTTACCCGAGGTATTGGCTTCGTTAACCCCGCGTTAGTTCGCGGCGTGACCCGAGGTCGTGCACGTATAAGCACAGGCGTAGCCTTTTGCCACAGTAATTCCCCAAGGTGGGTGAGACACCACCCACAGTAAGTGAGCAGCGGCGATGCCTGTCGGTCAAGAGCTTGCCCAAGCGCGAATCGTTTTGGGCCTAAGCGTGGATGAAGTTGCGCAGCGCACCCGTATTCGCGCCGCCAACATCAAGCGAATCGACCAAGACGACTTTAAGAAGTTAGGTGCCGACGTTTACGTAAGTGGCTGGATCCGCTCTTATGCCGAGGCAGTAGGTCTAGACCCCGCAGCAATGGTGGCTAAATACCGTTCCGAAAACCCGATTGTCGCGGTGACACCAGAAAGTCAAACTGAGCTACTACCTGGGTCACCCCTTAACTCTTACACCAACCGAAAGGTAAAGATCACCAAAGAAGAAGTGGACGTATTGCCCGCTGCCCCCGTCCGAGTACTTGAAAGAAAAGCACCAAAAGAACGCACGAACTGGTCGATGGTGCTTGCAGCAGTCTTTGCCGGTTTGTTGGTTATTGGTGGGCTCGCCTTGATTGGCCGACTAGTCGTTGGCGGTGGTGGCTCTGAGGTAGTTATTGCAGACGAGACGGTGGCAGAGCAAACCGAAGTTGTGGTAGCTGAAGATGCTGATGCACAAAGCCCAACCGGCGAGTTGACGGCGGCGATTCCTGGTGCACCAGTGCAATTGGTTGTGAGGGTTGAGTCGGGCCGAAGCTGGGTGCGAGTTTCAGATATTGCTGACGTCGAGATTTTTGAAGGCATTCTGACGGCAGGTG
>VGAH01000022.1 GCA_016870945.1 Actinomycetota bacterium
GTGACGAGCCGTGGGTCTTCTACGAAGGCCCGCCCACCGCAAATGGCAGCCCCGGCGCCCACCATGTCGAGGCGCGCGTGTTTAAAGACATATTCCCCCGATATCGAACGATGAAAGGTCGGCACGTACCTAGGCGCGCAGGGTTCGACTGTCACGGGCTACCTGTCGAGCTCTTCGTCGAAAAAGAACTCGGATTCTCAGGCAAAGGTGACATAGAGAAATTCGGAATTGCGAAGTTCAATGAAAAGTGTCGAGAGTCAGTTTTAAGACACGTGGACGAGTTCGTCGCGATGAGCGAACGCATGGGTTACTGGGTCGATTTCAAAGATGCCTATTACACGATGGCGCCAAGCTACGTCGAGTCAGTTTGGTGGTCGCTAAAGCAGATGTTTGACAAAGGTTTGCTAGTTAGGGACTTTCGAGTTGGCCCCTATTGCCCACGTTGTGGCACAACTCTTTCTGATCACGAGCTTTCGCAAGGTTATGAAGAAGTCGACGACCGCTCGGTTTACGTACAGTTGCCGCTAACCGCAGGCCCCATATTTGACGCACACCCGAATGCGCGCCTGTTGGTATGGACGACTACCCCCTGGACTCTGATTTCAAACACCGCCGTCGCTGCCAACCCCGCGCTTGATTACGTGCTCGCCCACCGAGCAGGCGCAAGCGACGGCGAGGTTTTCTTAGTAGCGAGAAGCCGCGCCGAACATTTGCTAGGCGAGGGTTTCGTCACGATTGCTGAGTTCAAAGGTCGGGAGCTAACTGGTAGTCGCTACCAACGACCCTTCGAGTTGGTAAGTGTCACCGATCATTCTGAGGCAACCTTCTCGGTTGTTAACGCTGACTACGTAACCGCCGAAGATGGCTCTGGTTTGGTGCACCTAGCACCGGCATTCGGTGCCGAAGACATGGCTATCGGGCGCCGAGTTGGCCTACCCGTGTTAAACCCCGTCCGAGCTGATGGAACATTTGACGATTCACTGAAGCTGGTCGGCACGATGTTCTTTAAAGACGCTGACCCAGTTTTGATCGAAGATCTAGCTAATCGCAAGGTGCTCTTTGCCGAAGAGATCTATCAGCACCAGTACCCACATTGCTGGCGTTGTCACACGCGACTTATGTACTACGCACAACCTGCTTGGTACATAAAGACCACCGATATCAAGCCTGCGTTGTTGCGTGAGAATGAAGCGACTAACTGGCACCCCGAGTCAACTAAGTGGGGTCGCTACGGCGATTGGCTTAACAACAACGTTGATTGGGCGCTTTCGCGAAATCGTTTTTGGGGAACCCCTTTGCCAATTTGGGTCTGCCCGCAAGAGCACTTCACGGTGGTCGAATCTTTGGCTGAGCTCGGGTCACTAGCTGGCAAAGACTTAAGCGATCTAGAGCCGCATCGGCCTTTCGTAGACGAAATTACTTTCGCGTGCCCTGTTTGTAGCGAAAGGGCGACTCGGGTACCTGAGGTGATCGACGTTTGGTACGACTCGGGTGCGATGCCTTTTGCGCAATGGGGCTACCCCTTGACCAACAAGAACGAGTTCGAGCGGGCATTCCCGGCTGATTTCATTTGCGAGGCCCTTGACCAGACGCGTGGCTGGTTCTACACCTTGATGGCGATCAGCACGGCCGTCTTCGATAAGTCGAGTTATCGAAACGTGCTTTGCCTTGGACACATCTTGGACGACAAAGGCCGCAAGATGAGCAAGCACCTAGGCAATGTTTTGGAACCAATCGCACTGATGGACGAGCACGGTGCTGATGCCGTGCGCTGGTTCATGTTGGCCGCTGGTTCGCCGTGGCAGTCACGTCGCCTTGGCCACCAAAACATCGACGATGTGGTTCGCAAAGTGCTCCTGACTTACTGGAACACCGCCTCGTTTCTGTCTTTATACGGCCGAGTCAGCGAGGGCGAGCCACCGTATTCATCGGCACCGCCGGTTGCGCAGCGCCCAATCATGGACAGGTGGGCGATCTCTCGGGCCCAAGAAGTCGTCCATGAAGTTGACGAATGCTTAGCGAACTTCGACACCCAACGTGCAGGCAGGTTGCTCGCTGAGTACGTAGACGACCTTTCGAACTGGTACGTGCGCAGAACGAGAAGGCGTTTCTGGGCAGGTGAGGCAAGCGCGCTAGCAACCTTGCACGAGGTCTTGCGCATGGTGACCTTAGCAATGGCCCCGTTCACGCCATTTATCACCGAGAAGGTTTGGCAAGATCTTTTTGCCCCGGTTGCAGGTGAGGCAATTTCGGTACACCTTGCCCAATGGCCTGCCTATGAACCAAGTTTGGTCGTCGCAGGTTTAAGTGAGCAGGTAAATCTGGTTAGGCGATTGACTGAGCTCGGTCGGGGTGCAAGAGCCGCTAGCAAGATGCGAGTTCGCCAGCCTTTGTCACGGGCCCTTGTATCGGCAGTTGGCTGGGCAGGTCTGCCTCAAGAGTTGCGAGATGAGTTAGCCGAAGAGCTCAACATCATGGCGGTAAGTGACTTAGCCGCCTCGAGTGACTTAGTGACAGTTAACATAAAGCCGAACTTTCGAAATCTGGGCGCGAAATTCGGCGGTGACACCCAGGAGATTGCCAAAGCAATATCTGCGGCAAACGCGCCTGAATTAGCTCACCAACTGCGAACAAACGGCTATGCCCAGATAAAAACGCAGCTGACAACACCTGGGTTAGCTGAGGTGAAGATCGATGCCGACGATGTGATCGTGACCGAGCAACCCCGCGAAGGGTGGGCGGTGACCAGCAATGCAGGCGAAACCGTTGCGCTAGATCTCACTTTGACACCTGAGTTAAAGAGGACGGGGTTGGCGCGAGAGGTCATTCGGTTAGTACAAGAGGCGAGAAAAGCTTCTGGGTTAGAGGTCAGTGACCGAATCGAGCTCTCATGGTGGTCAAGCGAGCCACAAACGGCTCAGGCCATAGAAGAGCACGCTGCCACCATCGCTAGTGAGGTGCTGGCCACGGCCATGCATCAAGCCAAGGGGTCTGGTGAACCAACCCAATCTGACCCCGACCTAAAAGCGGAGTTCTGGCTAACTAAGGCTTAAAAGCCTTAGGCGTTTTGGGTGACACGGTCGGGGCCGTGCGGGTCGTCAGGCGGCAACGTGAAATCTCTGCGGGCCTTGTCTTTGTTTCGCAACTTGCCCTTTTTCTTCTTCTTTTTTTTCTTCCAGCCGTCTTGTGTGAAGCCGGTGTATTCGGCTTCAAAATCGGTTTCGCGAATTACCGGGATCTCAGAGGTGTCATCTAGTTCAACCTGTGGAGCAAGCGAAGTTTGAATCACTGGCGGGGTCGAGGGTGCTGGCATCGGCACATCGTCTGGGTGGTCAAGTTCGTCGAGCATGCTGCCGATCCAAGCTTTTAGGCGCGTTCGGTACTCGCGCTCGAAGGCCTCTAATGCGTTTACGTCGCGCTCTAAGTCAGCTCGTCGTGCCAACAGATCGGCACTACCGCCCGGGTTTGCAAGGGTGCTTGAGACCCCGTCCGACTCTTGAACCTTGGCTGCTGCTTTGAGCGCAGCGCGTAGTTCGGCGTTTTCTTGAGTAAGTAACGCGACTTCGCTCTGCACACGGTCAAGGAAGTCATCAACTTCTTTAGGGTCATAACCCTGCTTGAATCTGGTCACTCGAAAAGTGACTTTCTCGACCTCATCAGCGGTCAAAACGTCACTTCGCAGCATCAATTCTTTACCCATCAACGCCACACCCTAAGCCGCGAGCGCGATTCACAAACGCCTGGCAAAACTCAAAAGAATCTGTAGCACGATGATCAGCACTAGAAATGAAAGGTCGAGTGAGACCCCGCCCAAGCGCAGCGGCGGAATGAATCGCCGCAAGAATCGCAACGGAGGGTCAGTGAGGGTGTAGACCAACTCGGCTAGAAGCAACACCACACCCTTGGGCTGCCAAGAGCGAGCAAAGATTCGGATGTAATCGAAGATGAGCCTTGCGATCATCACCAATAGATATGCCCAAAGAAGGGTGCTTAGTACCCGCCCGACTATCGACAAATCTCACCGCCTCGCATCTGTCGGCGTTACCGACTTTAGCTAAGGCTACGCACGGTTAAGACTGGTTGTAGAACCCGTCTTCTTCGAGTTGCGCCCTTGCCTCGGCACCGACATCGACGTTGGCCGGTGAGAGCAAGAACACCTTGCTGGTGACGCGCTCGATTGTTCCGTGTAAACCAAAAACCAAACCCGCCGAGAAGTCGACGATGCGCTTGGCGTCATAGTCATCAAGATCAGAAAGATTCATGATGACAGGTGTGCCGACGCGATATTCCTCACCGATTATGCGTGCGTCGTTGTAAGAGTTCGGATGCACGGTGGTTATTCGAGCGATCGGTGACTCTGGAATCTGCATTTCAAAGTGGCCATCAATTACTTCAGCCTCGACATAGTCTTCAGCAAGCGCGTTAGCACCGTGGGTTAGGTGTCGCCCGCCCGTCGAGCCGCCGCGCATTCTGCTAATCGATGCCGAATTGCTAGGCATGTTGTTTGCAGTTGTATTGGCAGAGGTCGCTACGTATGCGCTTTCGTCGACCTCGACTAAACCGAGATACTCCGCCATTTTGCGAACCGCGCCTGCCATTTAAATCTCCTTCTTGATTGGGGAAGTTAGTGGGCAGACCCAGCGCCGACCCACCTGTTGTTCAACGAAAATTTACCTAATTGGGGGTCGAAAACCGAGCACTTTTGACCCGATTCTCACGTGTGTCGCGCCTGCCGCAATCGCCTCAACCATGTCATCGCTCATTCCGGCAGAAATCATCGATGCGGACGGGTGTGCCGCGCGCACCTGAGTTGCCATTTGGGCTAGCAGTTCAAATGCAGGTGCTGGTGGCTCGTTCAAAGGTGCAACCCCCATGACACCGGTGAGACGTAAGCCATCGCAACCTGCAATTTGATTGGCTAACTCGAGGGTCTCTTGGGCGGTGGTGCCACCTCGCTCGGTGTCGGCCACTGCACCGGCTGCAGCCGTAGTTCGGCGGTCAAGGTTTACCTGAACCAGTGCGCCAACTTCACGATTTGCCGCCGCAGCGCCCTTGGCTAACGCGAGCACTAACCCAGCCCGATCGACCGAATGTACGAAATCGGCGTAACTTGCAACCGACTTCGCTTTGTTGGTTTGTAGCTGGCCGATGAAATGCCAGCGCAAATCGGGTGGCGTTGAACCTGCAAGTTCTTGAGCCTTCACGCGCGCTTCTTGGTCTCGTGATTCACCAATATCTCGCACACCGAGGTCTACTAGATCTGAGATATCACTAGCCGGGAAGGTCTTGGTGACCACAATGAGGTTTACGTCGTCTGGTTCGCGCCCGGCTGCGACCGCGGCCTTAGCAATCTCGTCGCGAACGCGCTCGAGGTTCGAAGCTAGTTGAGCTTTGCGCGCCTTACTTGAGGAAATCTGGAATGTCGAGATCGTCTAAATCAGCCAAGTCGTCAAATATGACTGGACGACGCCCAACTTTTACCAGGCGCGGGTCGGTCTCGGCCTCGACGACTGACGCCTCTGGCACCGATTGCTTCGCTGATTCTTGAGCGTCGACAGCTGGAGCAGGCTCAGCCTTCTTCTGTACCGCCGCTTTCTTTGGCAACGGGTTACTAACGCCTGGGGCAAAACCCGCCGCGATCACAGTCACGCGAACTTCGTCACCCAAGGTGTCATCAATTACTGCGCCAAAGATGATGTTCGCCTCAGGGTGAGCAGTGCCAGCAATTAGTCGCGCAGCTTCGTTAATCTCAAAAAGACCGAGGTCAGACCCGCCAGCGATTGAAAGCAGCAAGCCCTTGGCACCATCGATTCGCGAGTCAAGAAGTGGGCTGGTAACTGCCATCTGGGCAGCTTGTAAGGCACGGTCTTCACCGCGGGCTGCGCCTATACCCATGAGTGCTGTTCCAGCGCCAGCCATAACAGTCTTAACGTCGGCGAAGTCCAAATTAATGAGCCCTGGTGTGGTAATCAAATCAGTAATGCCGCCGACACCTTGCAATAAGACGTTATCGACTTGGCGAAACGCCTCTACGACTGAGATGTTTCTGTCAGACAGACTCAACAACCGGTCGTTGGGAATCACGATCATGGTGTCTACGTATTCACGCAAGATCTCAACGCCAGCATCTGCCTGCTGAACACGCTTTCGACCCTCGAATTCGAATGGCTTGGTAACCACCCCGATGGTTAGCGCACCCATTTCTTTTGCAACTCGCGCAACGACAGGGGCACCACCAGTGCCCGTCCCGCCGCCTTCGCCTGCAGTGACAAACACCATGTCTGCACCGCGTAATACATCTTGTAGCTCGGCTACGTGATCTTCGGCTGCCTGACGCCCAATCTCTGGGTCAGCACCTGCACCTAAACCGCGAGTTAGTTCTCGTCCAATATCTAGTTTCACATCCGCGTCGCTCATCAGTAGGGCTTGTGCATCAGTGTTGATCGCAACGAACTCGACACCTTTAAGACCCATGTCGATCATTCGGTTGATCGCGTTTACGCCACCGCCACCTACCCCCACCACTTTGATAACGGCCAGGTAGTTATGCGGTGCCATTGAGCGACCCCCCAAAATCTGACTCTTACGCTCTACTTGAGCCTTAGAGTTATGTAAAACTGCTAAAGGCAACGTATGCAAGCAGCACATGAGCGAGCGTCATTTGACGCGGCGTGTCGTACGTGGCGTCAGTTAGTCAGGTAGCTCCAAAGTGCGAGGCCCCCGAACACGAAAGTCATCGCTATGCCAAGGGTCAAGACGATGACAGCGGTCTTGCTTGGCCTCACTGCACCCGGCGCACTTTCGTCAAAGGGCAAAAGCGAACTTGGTGCAGGGTCGATCGGATTTCGTTTCGAATCTCTCGGGCGACTCACCCTCTTTGAAGCGCTCGATTTCGAAGCTCGCTTGGCCACGCGGTTGTCACCTCATTCCCTTAGGCTGACGCGCACCAAAACAACCAGCGAAGGCGTCAACCAACACGTGCGAAACCAGATTACGCAATTAACTGCCCCGACGTGGACGGGGGCACCCGCGCGCTCGTGAAACTTTTCGTGGTCAAAGAATCGCGCCCTGGCGAGAAGCGAGTTGCGCTAACCCCGGCCAGTGTGGCAAAGGCGAAAGCCCTTGGGTACGAGGTCGAAGTTGCGGCAGGTGCCGGGGCCGCGGCGGGGTTTGCAGATTCGGCGTACCGAGAGGCCGGCGCGACTTTGGTCGGCAGCGCGGCGGGTTCGGGCACGGCGGCGGGCTCGGGCTCGGGTGCGGGGGCGGCTGCGGGTTCGGGTGCGGGCGCGGAATCTTCGCCAGCCGAAGTGGCCGGGGCGATTGGTAAAGCCCAGGTGGTGGCATCGGTCTCACCCCTTGAACCATCACTCGCGAGCCATCTCTCACCGGGTTCGGTCACCATTTCTTTTCTACAAAGAGAACGTGACGCAGCCACCATCGCGGCGATCACCCAAGCGCGGGCAAACGCTCTCTCGTTCGACTACCTGCCTCGAATCTCTAGAGCCCAAGCCGCCGATGCGCTCACCTCACAAGCGATCGTCTCGGGCTACCGAGTCACCCTGGTTGCCGCTGGGCTGCTGCCGAAGTTCTTTCCTCTATATATGACAGCGGCCGGCACGATTCGCCCGGCCAAAGTGCTGGTCTTAGGCGCTGGCGTGGCCGGGCTACAAGCAATGGCTACTTCCAAGAAACTGGGTGCTGTCGTAAGCGGATACGACGTGCGCGCAGCAAGCCCCGATGAGGTGAAATCCGTCGGCGCTCGCTTCGTCAACATTGATCTGCCGCCCATCGATGGCGCAGGGGGTTATGCGCGCGAACTTGGCGAAGAGCGCGCTAAAAAACAACAAGAACTACTCGCACCCGTAATTGCCGAACAAAACATCGTCATCACCACAGCTGCAGTGCCGGGGCGCCCCGCACCACTTTTGGTGACTAAACAGATGCTGGCCGGCATGGCCGAAGGCTCAGTCATTTGCGACTTGGCAGCTGAATCTGGTGGCAACGTTGAAGGTTCGGTCGCCGGTGAAGTCGTGAACTTAAGTGGCGTGACCCTTTGGGGGGGTAAAGATGTTCCAAGCCAGATGGCCCCCGACGCAAGCTCGCTTTACTCAGGCAACATCGTCGCGATGCTCGGCTTCATAACCAAAGACGGGGCGCTGAATCTAGACAAAGAGGACGAGGTCGTCCGCGATAGTGCCGTGGTGCTTAGCCAATGAGCATTTCACTAGACACCGGTGTCGCCCTAGCGACCATATTCATCTTGAGCATCTTCGTCGGCTACGAAGTGATCTCGAAGGTCTCTGTCATCTTGCACACACCCTTGATGTCGGGCGCAAACGCCATTCACGGCATCATCTTGGTTGGCGCGATCATCGTCACTGCACACGCAAAGACCACTCTTGAGCTGATCTTCGGGCTACTAGCGATCGTGCTTGCAACCATCAACCTAGTTGGCGGATTTGCCGTCACCGAGCGAATGCTGCAGATGTTTAAAGCCCGACCAAAACAAACCAAGGCGCCCGAACCGCCAGGGCCAACGACCTCATGAAGCAAGCGCCAGTGCGTAGGGGCAATTCGTGACACCTGTTTGGGCCCAGGTCATAAACCTCGGTGCTGCAATCTCGTTCATCGTCGCCCTAAAAGCGCTCTCGAGCCCGAAGACTGCGAGGTGGGGTAACCGAATCGGTGCAATAGGTGCCGCCGTTGCAGTCGCTGTGGTCTTGATCGTGAACGCCGACACCAAGTACTTGGTGCCAATTCTTGTCGCGATTGCCGTGGGCACTGCAGTTGGTCTAGTCGCTGCGCAAAGAGTCAAGATCACCGCGATGCCACAAATGGTGGCGATATTTAATGGCGTCGGCGGTGGTGCGGCGGCGACTGTCGCCGTCATCGAGTTCTTCACCGTCGGCGCGACTGGCGGCCTGGTATTTCTCATCGCCACCGTATTCACCGTGGTTGTCGGTGCAGTTTCGTTTACCGGTTCATTCGTCACCTTCTTAAAACTTCAAGAGTTGATGACAAGTCGCCCAGTCGTTCTGCCAGCAGGGCGTTGGGTAACGATTGCAGTCGCCTTGGCGGCGGCTGTCTTGTCAGTTTGGGTAGTTGTTGCCCCGTCCGCCCCGGTTTTGATCGCCTTGTTAGTTCTTGGCCTATTACTAGGCGTGCTGTTCGTTTTGCCAGTTGGTGGCGCCGATGTGCCGATCATCATCAGTTTGCTAAACGCCTTCACAGGCTTAGCTGTTGCAGCCAGCGGATACGTGCTTGGCAACGTGATGTTGCTAATCGCAGGCACGCTGGTTGGTGCTGCTGGCACGTTGCTTACCCGCTTGATGGCCAAAGCCATGGGGCGACCGCTAACCAACACACTGTTTGGCGCGTTCTCAGCCAAAGCCACTCAAGCTGGCACATCGGTAGATCGCCCAGTTAAGTCAGCAGGGCCCGAAGACATAGCCGCAATGTTGGGCTTCGCTCAGAAAGTGATCATCGTGCCGGGTTACGGGCTAGCGGTTGCGCAAGCCCAACAAACTCTTCGAGAAGTAGTCGACATGCTCACCGCACGTGGCATCGAGGTTGACTACGCGATTCACCCTGTCGCCGGGCGCATGCCAGGCCACATGAACGTGCTACTCGCTGAAGCCGACGTGCCCTACGACCAACTAAAAGAGATGGACGAGGTCAACCCCGAGTTCTCGTCAGCCGATGTGGCATTAGTCGTCGGTGCAAACGACGTGGTCAACCCCTCGGCTCGAACTGACAAGACCTCGCCCATTTACGGCATGCCGATCCTTGACGCTGATGCCGCACAACAAGTCATCTTCATGAAGCGCTCGATGCGCCCAGGTTTTGCGGGTGTAGAAAATGAATTGTTGTTTGACCCTAAGACCACCTTGCTATTTGGGGACGCAAAAGAAAGCCTTACCAAAGTCGCTGCTGCGCTAAAGAACCACTAAGTCGCCCGTTGCCAGACGAGGTAGTTGTAGAGGTTCAAGAACACCCCAGCTATCGCCTGCCTGAATACGTATCGCCCAGCCAGCTAAGCACGTTTACGAAATGTCCGTTGCAATATTGGTTTGCCTCAGTTGCCGGATGGCGAGAGCCCCCGTCCCTGGCAATGATCACAGGCACCCTCGTGCACGACGTTTTGGAAAAACTCATGGCATTACCGCCGCAAGCACGCACACCTGACACCGCTTGGGAGCTTCTGCGAACGCTCGGTGCAAAGACGGTCGATGACTTACCTAAATATGGGTTGGCCCCGGCGCAGGCAAAAGACTTAAAAGAGAAGAGTGCTGAGTCACTCAAAGGTTATTTCGAAATCGAAGACCCGCGAGAGGTGCCAATCGATGCTGGCGGGCTCGAACAAGACATCCGAACCGAGATTTCAGGCGTTCGCTTCAACGGTCGAATCGACCGAATAACCGAGGGCGAAGTACGTCGCGTTACTGACTACAAAACAGGTAAGCGGCCAGACGCTGCTTATTTGCCCGACACCTTGCGCCAAGTGATGCTCTACGCAGCCGCGTTGGCCTCGATTGAAAAGCCAGTGGACGAGGTCGAACTGCTTTATCTAAACAACGCTGAGCGAGTGCGTCGCCCGGCATATACAGCCGCAATTGAACGTGCCACTTCAGACCTAGTTGAGAACCGATCCAGAATGGAAGGCGCCTTTTCTAACCTTGCGTGGCTGGCCACCCCTGGGGGTATCTGCCGAACCTGCGCCTTTAGAAGTGTGTGCCCTACGCAACACTCTGATACGCCAACACCTGGTTCTAGTGAATGTAATTCAACGTTGCAACGTCAAGGTCTGTCACAAAGGCTTCGTCAAGCTTCTTGAGCAAGATCGATTTGCCGATTTGGCAAACGGACTGGCCTTGCAAATTCTCTGACTTAACTCGCATCTCGGCTACCAACATGGGCCTTGATTTAGATCGCGAGTGCCCAGCGCACACGGCACTAGCAATTCGGCCAGGCACCACCGTCGTTACGGGTGAGAAGTCTCGCCCTCGAAAGTCACCTTACGAGAAGTTCCCACTAGGTCTAGTTAGAGATTCATACCTTGATGTACTAGCTAGCGCACCAGATCTCGGCGATGAACTCAGGCGAAATCAACTTGCCGCTGAATCAGTGCACCGACAGATCGAAAGAAACACTAGGGGCGAAGAAGTTCCGCGAGAAATGCGCACTTGGTTGGTGCAGTGCACTCAAAATATTCTGGGCGTAGTTGATTCGGTGTGGACTAGCGAGGGCTATCTCGACCTTAAATTTCAAGTAGTCGACGAGCTAGTGGCTTTCGATAACGAATCAACGCTCGAATGGACTATCTGGGGCGGGGTCTTTGCCAATGAAAATGGCTCAGTTCGTCTGTTGCAAATGCTTTGTTTCAACGACGCCGCCAACAAAGAACTACCCGAGGCGCGCATAGCGACTGCCGCTCGAGTGCTGGCAGACGGGTTGGCAACTCATCGCCCCAGTGCTTGGGGTGCGCCTTATGTGCCAAGCCCAAAGTCTCTAGGTAGCGCAGAGCGCGTCATCATCGAGTTAATTGGTGTGGTGGATTCGAGTTACCGACTAGTTCTTGATGAATCTCCAAGTCATGCTCGCGAAAAATTTGCCGATGCTGTGCCAAAGGCGCGCTTGCTGGCGGTTGGGGGCCAACCTCGGGCCTGTCGAAACTGCATTAAGTGCCAGGCCAAACAAGTCTGCGCTTTGCCCGTAAGGCGCCCAGGGCTTTTAGGTCTCGAAGGAATCTCCCCTTACCCGAGGGTGCTTACGCCAA
Source organism: Actinomycetota bacterium (assembly GCA_016870945.1). Classification (GTDB taxonomy): domain Bacteria; phylum Actinomycetota; class Actinomycetes; order S36-B12; family UBA5976; genus VGAH01. The sequence continues at coordinate 11,777 of VGAH01000022.1, forward strand.
GCAGTTTGAGCGAATACCGAATGTGCCCACATCTTTCTTTTCTAAGAAATGTCTTAGGCCTAACCGCGCCATTTCGGGGCGAATCACCGCCGCAACGACGCGGCCGATTAGCGCACGCATGGCTTGCTCGAGCCCACGAGCGAGGAATTCGGTGCAGCCACGGTGACCTACCCGACCCGAGCTCTAAAGAGATTGGCGAACTTGCCGTGTCACTGGGTTGGTCGGCGGAGGAATACCTCGATGTTTACCCCTGGTTAGCAGCACACATCGAGATTTGCCCGCTTGCTGAGCATGAGACCTCGTCCACCTGCCCTGAGGTGGACGTTATTGCGAAAGACACCGATGCTGACCTACTAGTCATTGCCCGCCCGGATTTGTTGTATGCCCGAGATCAGAAAATAAATTGGCGCGAGACCAAAACTGTCACCGCACCGGTGGTTCATGATCCGAATGATTTCTTAGAGGCCTACCCGCAATTGCCGTTAGCCATTTGCATGCTCGCTGACCGCGCAACCGAAGGCGAATTGTCGGTAGCACTGGGTGCTAGCGAACCAGGTGACGTTGAACTCGAGCTGTTGTGGCCTGGTGGTTCGCAAGTTCTCAAATGGAATGCCGGCGACCTGGCAACCGTTAGCAAAGCTCGACACCTAGTAGCTGGCATGGTCGACAAATGGGCCTTTGACAAAGAATGGCTACCGAGTAAAAACCCGCCGTGTAGATGGTGCTCGATG